>NZ_JBHWJL010000259.1:0-7518 GCF_042731495.1 Streptomyces sp. NPDC059853 | reverse complement strand
CGCGACCGCCGCGGGCTCCTCGTCCAGCAGCAGATGTCCCGCTCCTTCGACGACCCGGCATTCCGTACCGAGCCGGTCACGGACCGCTGCGGACAGGGCGGGCGGAGGAAAGAACGCGTCGTGCCGCCCGGTCGCCACCAGACACGGCACCGACCGGCGGCGCTCCACCACCGTACGGGGCAGCGGGGCAGGGGCGAGACTGCTGCGGCACTCCCGGGCCACCAAGGCCATCCACTCGGCCAGCTCCGGCGACAGGGACCGGTCCGGGGCCGCCATGTGACGCAGCAGCCCGGCGGCCCGGGACAGCGACGGCCGCGCGAGCCAGGGCACAGTCGCGGCGAGCAGTGCCGGGGAGACGCGCGCCCGGGACAGACCCGCGGTCGACAACAGCACCCGGCCCGCGATCCGCCCGGAGCCGCAGGCCAGAGCTATCGCACCACCGAGAGAATGGCCCACCACCACGACCGGCCCCGGGGTGACCTGCTCCAGGACCTCGCCCAGCCACTTCCCGTACCAGCCCATACGGCCGCGGACGGGCCGCCCGCCCGAGCTGAGCCCCGGCTGACCGGGAACGTCCAGGACGATCGTGCGCCGCCGCGCGGCCAGCATCCCCGCGACGGACAGAGACAGGGCCGCGTTCATGTTCGTCCCGGGCACCAGGACGATGCCCGGCGCCCTGTCGTCGGCGGGTCCCGCGCCGAGGACGCTGGTGCTGCCCGCGGAGGTCGTCACCTCGGTGCGGACGTGCTCCACCTCCCACGCATCGATCCGCTCCAGGCACCATCTCCGTACGTTCCGCTGGGCGTTGACGTTCTTGTACACGGAGGGCATCCCAGGATCCTAGGCGCCGGCGCCGGCCCGCCCCTCCGCGGTCCCGTCCTTCCGGTGGTCCGGACGCGCACAACTGCGCGGCGGCCGGTGAAGAGGCAATCACCTCCAGCCATTTCACGACGAACGGTGACAACGTCCTCGCGATGTGTGATGTGCTGGTCCGGCAGTGGAGTCGGGGCGGAGGAGGGGACCTTGTCTCTGGCATCTGAGGGCACGGACCGGATCCGGCGATGGGAGTCCGGCGCCTTGGCACACGCCGTGTCCGACCCGTTCGGGCAGGGCCCGCTGCCCTGGCTGCGGGGCGGTGAGCACTACTTCGACGACACCGGCCGCGTCGTCCCGTGGTACGTGGACCCCGACGCGCAGGGGCTATGTTCCCCGGGCCGGCAGGGCGATGACCAGCCGTCATCCGGTCCCCGGACCCCCGACGACGTGGACTGCCAGATCAAGGGCTTCGCCCCGCAGAGCGCCGTGGCGCCCGGTGAGTCCATCGATTTCCGGGTCACCGTCAACCCGCCGCAGGACTTCTCCATCGACATCTACCGGATCGGCCACTACGCGGGCGACGGCGCCCGGATGCTGACCCGCAGCCCCGTCCAGCGCGGTACCCGCCAGCCCGAGCCGCTGATCGCCGACCGCACCGTCTCCTGCCACAACTGGTGGCTGTCGTGGCGGCTCCAGGTCCCGTCCGACTGGCGCCCCGGCGCGCACGTGGCCGTGCTCACCACCGCGGATGGCCGGTTCCGTTCGCACGTACCTTTCACTGTCCGCGACGACCAGCCCGCCGATCTCCTGCTGCTGCTCCCCGACGTCACCTGGCAGGCGTACAACCTCTTCCCCGAGGACGGCCGCACCGGCGCCAGCCTCTACCACGCCTGGGACGCCTCCGGCCATCTGCTGGGCGAGCAGGACGCGGCCACCACCGTCTCGTTCGCGCGCCCCTTCGCCGGGGCCGGGCTGCCGCTGCACGTCGGCCACGCCTACGACTTCATCCGCTGGGCCGAGCGGTACGGCTACGACCTCGCCTACGCCACCGCCCGCGATCTGCACGCCGGGCGCGTCGACACCTCCCGCTACCGGGGCCTGATCTTTCCCGGCCACGACGAGTACTGGTCGCTGCCGATGCGCCGCGCCGTCGAGTACGCCCGGGACACCGGTACCTCGCTGGTGTTCCTCTCCGCGAACACCATGTACTGGCAGGTGGAGCTGAGCGCGCTGCCGTCCGGCGAAGAGGACGGCCTGCTGCGCTGCCGCAAGCGGCGCGGCCCCGGCCGGCCCGCGCTGTGGCGCGAGCAGGGCGAGCCCGAACAACTGGTGCTGGGCGTCCAGTACGCCGGCCGGGTGCCGCGGCCGTATCCGCTGATCGTGCGCAACGCCGACCACTGGCTGTGGGAGGCCACCGGCGCGCACGAGGGCGACGAACTCCCCGGCCTGGTCGCCGGGGAGGCCGACCGCTACTTCCCGCGCACCGCCCTGCCGGTGAGCGACAGCCGCATCCTGCTCGCCCACTCCCCGTACCGCGACGAGGCCGGTGTGCGCCGCCACCAGGAGACCTCGCTGTACCGCGCGCCCAGCGGCGCCTGGGTGTTCGCCTCCGGCACCTTCGCCTGGTCCCCGGCGCTGGACCGCCCGCAGCACACCGACCCGCGGATCCAGAAGGCCACCGCCAATCTGCTGGACCGCATCTGCAAACGGGACTGACGGCGGGCCCCGGGCACCGGTCGCCGGGCGCGATGCGTGAGAATGAACGCCGCGTGGCCCATCGACTGACCGACCCTTTCAGCCGCCAGGAGGCACAGTGCCAGGATTCGTCACGAAGCCTGAGCCGGTGCGGGTGCCCGGTCTTGTGCATCTGCACACCGGGAAAGTCCGCGATCTCTACCGCAACGAGGCCGGCGAGCTGGTGCTCGTCGCCACCGACCGGATCTCCGCGTACGACTGGGTGCTCCCCACCGAAATCCCCGACAAGGGCCGCATCCTGACCCGGCTGTCGCTGTGGTGGTTCGACCAGCTCGCCGATCTGGTGCCCGGCCATGTCGTCTCCACCGACGTCCCCGAGGGCGCGCCCGCCGACTGGGAGGGCCGGGTGATGGTCGCGCACGCGCTGGAGATGATCCCGGTGGAGGCGGTGGCACGCGGCTATCTCACCGGTACGGGGCTCCAGGAGTACGAGCGCGACCGCACGGTGTGCGGCCTGGCGCTGCCGCCGGGACTGGTGGACGGCTCGGAGCTGCCCGCCCCGATCTTCACCCCGGCGACCAAGGCGGCGGTCGGGGAGCACGACGAGAACGTCAGCTACGAGGAGGTCGCCCGCCAGGTCGGCGCCGAGACGGCGGCCCAGCTGCGCCAGACGACGCTCGCCGTGTACGGGCGGGCCCGGGATGTCGCGCGGGACCGGGGCATCATCCTGGCGGACACCAAGTTCGAGTTCGGGCGCAAGCCGGGCGAGGAGCAGCTGATCCTCGCGGACGAGGTGCTGACCCCGGACTCCTCGCGCTTCTGGCGCAAGGACGAGTGGGAGCCGGGCCGTCCGCAGAAGTCGTACGACAAGCAGTTCCTGCGCGACTGGCTGTCCTCCCCGGCGTCCGGCTGGGACCGTACGGGGGACACCCCGCCGCCGGAGCTGCCGCAGGAGGTCGTCGACCGGACGCGGGAGCGGTACGCCGAGGCCTACCGGCTGCTGACCGGAACCGCCTGGGACTGACCGTGAACGGTCAAGCGGGCCCCCCGGGCTGACCCGGCCGGGGCCCGCTTGGTAGAAAACCCCCGACAGGCATGCCGCCGGGCCCGACCACCCCGGCACCGCACGGCCCGAACGGGGATGAACATGCACGCCGGCACGGAACGCGGCCACGACCGCCCGGACACCGTACGCGTCGCCGCCACCGGGCACGCCCGGCCGGCCCGGGGCACCGACCGGGCCCCCGGCACCGCGCGGGCCGGCGGACCGGCGGACCGTACGGAGCGGGCCGACCCCGCCGACGGCCCCCGCCCGGCCGGGCCCATCGAGCGCATCGAGCGCATCGAACGGGTCACCGACCCGGCGGCCGTCCGGCCCCGCATCGAGGAACTCATCGACCACGCCCGCGAGGACGTGCTGAGCCTCGCCCCCTACACCGAACTCTCCCCGGGCTACCTGGCCTGGCTCCGCCCGCTCGCGCTGCGCTGCCTGCGCCGCGGCGTGGCCTTCCGCACCGTGATGCTGTGCGAGACCCTCGACGACCCGGCCACCGCGGCCCATCTGCGGGAGATCGAACGGTACGGCGCCCGGGTCCGGCTGATCGCGCACGCCACGGAACGCCTGCTGGTCTGCGACGCCCGCGCCGCGCTCCCGCTCGGCGAGGGCCCGACCATCGAACACGGCGCGCTGTTCACCGAGGAGCCGGCCATCGTGGGCAGCGTCCGGGCCCTGTTCGAACGCGCCTGGGCGCAGGCCACCCCGCTCACCCCGGCGCCCACCCCGACCGACACCGCCCGGCTGATCCTCGCGGCGATGTGCTCGGGTGCCAAGGACGAGACGGCGGCGCGCGGCATCGGCGTCTCGGTGCGCACCTACCGGCGGCGGATAGCGCATCTGATGGATCACCTGAACGCCGGGAGCCGGGCCCAGGCCGCCCTGCTGGCCCGGGACCGGGGCTGGATCTGAGCGGCCGGGCACGGAGCCGGGCGGCGGTCTTCCGCTGGCAGCCGCCGGACGGGGCGGCTTAGTCTCGTCGCGGAAGGAGCGGGGGCGCGGCCACGGCGAAAGAGGCGGCATGGGCGCAGACGACGCCGCCCCCGCTGCGCGGGCGGACCCGGTCCGCCGGCCCATGCGCGGCCGGGACCCGGGGGAGGAGCACCGCGCTTCCACCCCGCTGGAGCTGCTGTTCGACCTGACCTTCGTGGTCGCGGTCTCCCAGGCCGCCGCCCAGCTCCACCACGCGCTGGCGGAGGGACGTACCGGTCCCGGGCTGCTCGGGTACGCGGCGGTCTTCTTCGCCATCTGGTGGGCGTGGATGAACTTCACCTGGTTCGCCTCCGCCTATGACACCGACGACGTGCTCTACCGGCTGCTGACCCTGGTGCAGATGGCCGGTGTGCTGGTGCTGGCGTCCGGGGTGCCGGCCGCGTTCCGGCACGGGGACTGGGCCCTGGTGGTGGCGGGCTACGTGATCATGCGGGTCGCCCTGGTGGCCCAGTGGCTGCGGGCCGCCGCCGCCGACCCGGCCGGGCGCCGGGCCGCGCTGCGGTACGCGGCCGGGGTCACGGTGGTGCAGGCGGGGTGGGTCGCCCGGCTGTGGGTGTCCGGCGGCTGGGCCCCGGCCACGTTCGTGGTGCTGGTGGTGGCCGAACTCTCCGTACCGGCCTGGGCCGAGTTCCGGGGGCGGGCCACCCGCTGGCATCCGGGGCACATCGCCGAGCGGTACGGGCTGTTCACCATCATCGTGCTCGGGGAGGTCATCCTCGGCTCGCTCGCGGCCGTCCAGTCGGCGGTCACCGCCCGCGGCCTGTCGGCCCAGGTGCTGCTGATCGCCGTGGGCGGGCTGCTGCTGGTCTTCGCCCTGTGGTGGCTCTACTTCACCGGCCCCGATGTCCGGCTGACGACCCTGCGCACCGCGCTGACCTGGGGGTACGGGCACTATGCGGTGTTCGCGGCGCTCGCGGCACTCGGGGCGGGCATCGAGGCGGCGCTGGATGTCACCGAGCATCACGCACACCTGTCCGAACGCGCCGCGGGGCTCGCCGTCGCGGTACCGGTCGCCCTGGTACTGCCGCTGCTGGCGGCGCTCCACCGGGTGACGGGCACCGGGGCGCCCGGCCACGGGCCGCTGCTGACGGCGGGTGCGCTGGTGGTGTTGGCGCTCGGATACGGCGCGCCGC
This sequence comes from Streptomyces sp. NPDC059853, assembly GCF_042731495.1. Classification (NCBI taxonomy): domain Bacteria; kingdom Bacillati; phylum Actinomycetota; class Actinomycetes; order Kitasatosporales; family Streptomycetaceae; genus Streptomyces; species Streptomyces sp. NPDC059853. Next base: position 1,827 of record NZ_JBHWJL010000259.1, on the reverse strand, counting down.
TGCTGGGGCCCGGCGGGGCGGTGCTGGGCATGGGGACGGCGGTGGCCGCGACGCTGGTGGCCGCGCTGCGGGCCGGCCGCCGCCGCGCGCCTGGGCCGTGACGGGCGGCGTCCGGGGCGCGGGCTGCTCCGGCGCGCCGTGATGCGGCATACATATGTTGTGCATCATGCATATTCCGATCGGGTGTGGAACGCTCGGCCCCGGGGTCTTCAGGATCCGTACGACGAGGAGGTAGCCGAGGTGGCCGAGGCGCAGGAACGGTACGCGGGGCTGCAACGGGAACTGCTGCTGCTCAGCCGGTACGAGATGGCCGCGCGCCGGCGCGAGCACGGCGAGACGCTGGAGCGCTCCGCCCATCTGCTGCTTACCCGGCTCGCCGCCCAGGGCCCGATGACCATCGCCGAACTCGCCCAGGCGTTCGCGCTGGACACCTCCACCATCAACCGGCAGACCGCCGCCCTGCTCCGCGACGGACTCGCCCGCCGGGTCCCCGACCCGGACGGTGGCCTCGCCCGCCGGCTCCAGATGACCGAGGAGGGCGCCCGGCGGCTCGCCGACCGCGAACGGCGCAGCCGCGAGGGCCTCGGGCGGGTGCTCGCCGGCTGGGAGCCGGCGGATGTCCACGCCCTGGAGGACCTGCTGACCCGCTTCAACCGCAGCATCGAGGCCCACAGCGGACGCAGCTGGCCCCGCCCGGCGGCCGGGGCCGCCGGGCGCTGAGCCGCCCGGGGACCCCGCGCGGCTACCGCTCCCGCCGCTCCTCGGCCGCGCGCCGGGCGTCCTCCGCCCGGAACCCGCGCCGGGCGACCCAGCCGATGACGCCGATGGAGAGGGCGAGCACGATGAGCGTGGCGGTGGTCATGCTGGGGGAGTCCTTCGGTCGGTGCGGTGCGGTGCGGTGCGGTGCGGTGCGGTGGGGTGGGGTGCGGTGCGGCGGTGTGCCGGGCGTGCGGCGGCCCGTCCGGCACGCCCGGGGTCCGGCCTCCGGCGGCGGTACGCACGGCAGGTGCCGCGCCGTCCGTCACAGCCAGCCGCGCTCGCGCGCCAGCCGCACGGCGGTGTGCCGGTTCTCGGCGTTCAGCTTGGCCGCCGCCGAGGAGAGGTAGTTGCGGACGGTGCCCTGGGCCAGCGCCGCCCGCTCGGCGATCTCGCTGATCGGCGCGCCGTCCGCCGCCAGTTCGAGCAGTTCCGTCTCACGGGCGGTCAGCGGCGAGTCGCCCGCGCTGATGGCGTCCGCCGCCAGCTCCGGGTCAATGTAGCGGACACCCGAGTGCACCGTACGGATGATTTCCGCCAGCCGCTGGGCCGAGACCGTCTTGGGCAGGAAACCCCGCACCCCGGACGACAGCGCCCGCTTGAGATGCCCCGGGCGCCCGTGCCCGGTCACGATCATCGTGGTGCACTCCGGCAGGTCGGTACGGAGCCGGGCCGCCACCGCCACCCCGTCGGCGCCCGGCATCTGGAGGTCGAGGACCGCCACGTCCGGCCGGTGCGCCGCCGCCATCGCCAGCGCCTCCGGGCCCGAGGCCGCCTCCGCGACCACCACCAGGTCGTCCTCCAGCGCCAGCAGCGCGGCCAGCGCGCCCCGGATCAGATGCTCGTCGTCCGCGAGCAGTACCCGGATCACGCCCGCACCCCCGCCCGGCCCCGGCCCGTCACCGCGGGAAGCGGGGCACACCGGCGCACCGCGCCCGCCCGCGCACCGGCCGCCGGGCGCGCCAGCGGCGCCCGCCCGCGGTCCCCCCGGCCGGCACCGCCCCGAGCTCATAAAACAAAATGAACCCGCCGCCCAATTAGCGATAGTAGAACAAGGTGGTCGCCCGATGA
>NZ_JBHWJL010000258.1:0-7554 GCF_042731495.1 Streptomyces sp. NPDC059853 | reverse complement strand
CGGTGGCGGGGTGGGGGCCGGGCCCGGTGCCGGGATCCGTGGGGGGTAGGGTCGCGGCCCCGCCCCCGCCACGGCCGGAGGTACGCACCGGGAACCGCGGCAGCAGCAGCACGACCAGACCGATCGCGCTCAGCCCCACCACCCCCGGCACGATCCACGCCCCCACGCCCTGCACCGAGAAACCGACCACGCCGAAGGCGATCAGCCCCGACCAGAAGTACATGATCAGCACGGCCCGCCGGTGCGAGTGCCCGATCTCCAGCAGCCGGTGGTGCAGATGCCCCCGGTCCGCCGCGAACGGCGAATGCCCGTTCCAGGTACGGCGGACGATCGCCAGCACCAGATCCGCGAACGGCACCGCGATGATCGTCAGCGGCAGCAGCAGCGGGATGTAGACCGGCACCATCTCGTGCACCGCGCCGCGCACCGAACCCGTGAACAGCTTCATCGCGTCCGGGTCCACCTGCCCGGTGATGGAGACCGCGCTCGCCGCCAGGATCAGCCCCAGCAGCATCGAACCCGAGTCGCCCATGAAGATCCGCGCCGGATGCATGTTGTGCGGCAGGAAGCCCAGACACATGCCCATCAGCACCGCCGCGAACAGCGTGGCCGGGGCGGCCGACTCGATCGCGTAGCCGTACCAGACCCGGTACGCGTACAGGAAGAACGCCGCCGCCGCGATGCACACCATGCCCGCCGCGAGACCGTCCAGACCGTCCACGAAGTTCACCGCGTTGATGGTCACCACCACGATGGCCACGGTCAGCAGCGTGCCCTGGAGCGGCGTCAGCGCCACCACCCCGACGCCCGGCACCGGCAGCCACAGGATGGTGAGCCCCTGGAGCACCATCACCCCGGCCGCGATCATCTGCAGGCCCAGCTTCACCAGGGCGTCCACGCCCCACTTGTCGTCCAGGACGCCCAGCAGCCAGATCAGCGCGGCCGCCGACAACAGCGCCCTGGGCTCGTCCGAGACCCGGAACACCTCCGAGGTGTTGGCCAGCTGGGAGGCCACCAGCAGACCCGCGCACAGCCCCCCGAACATCGCGATGCCGCCCAGCCGCGGGGTCGGCTCCCGGTGCACGTCACGCGCCCGCACCGCGGGGGCCGCGCCCGCCGCGATGGCGAACTTCCGCACCGGACCGGTCAGCAGATACGTGACCGCCGCCGCGACACAGAGCGTCAGGAGATATTCACGCACAGGCTGCCCCAGAAGTCTCGCCGTCCATGGCGCAACACCTTCTCATGCCCGCCGGCCCCGCCGTCCCGCAAGGGCCTCTGTGGGCGATCTTGTGACCGGCCCGCGTCCTTCGCACCGCGTCAGGGGCCGGGAACCCCGGTCAGCGCGGTCACCACCGGATCCAGCGCGGCCCTGATCTCCTCGCCGATGCTGCGGAAGTACGGGATCGGCGACCCGTACGGATCCTGCACCTCGTCCGCCTCGGCGGTCGGCGCCAGCAGCCAGCCGCGCAGCGCCGCCGCCGCGCTGGCCAGCGCGCGGGCCCGCTCGACCAGCGTCTCCGGCGAGCCCACCGCGGGCAGCGTGGAGACGTCGATGGCCCGCACCAGGCGGGTGAACTCCTTCAGCGTGAACGTGCGCAGCCCGGCCGAGTGCCCCATCGCGATCACCTGCTGCCGGTGGTCACGGGTGGCGGTCAGCACCAGGTCGGCACGGATCACATGCTCGTCCAGCAGCTCGCGGCCGAAGAACCCGGCCGCGTCCGCCCCGTACTCGGCCAGCACCTGCGCCGCGTGCTCCTCCATCGGGGCACCCTCGTGCCCCCAGGTGCCGGCGCTCTCCACCACCAGGGCGTCACCGAACCCGCCCAGGCGCTGGTCGAGCGCCTGCCGGGTGAGCCGTTCGGTGATCGGCGAGCGGCACACATTCCCCGTACTGACATGCAGGATCCGGAAGACCGGGCGGAGACCGCCGGCCGGCTCGGTCGGCTCCGGCTGCCGTATGCCACTGTCCGCAAGCGCGGTCAATGGGAGATCTCCAGGTCGGGCACGACTTTGCGCAGTTCCTCCTCGCTCACCGCACCGGCGCGCAGCAGCCGGGGAACCGGCCGGGTGACATCGATGATCGACGAGGGCACGGTGTCGGGCGTGGGGCCGCCGTCCAGGTAGACCGCGATCGCGTCGCCCAGCATCTGCTGGGCGGCGTCGCAGTCCTGCGGCGCCGGATGGCCGGTGAGGTTGGCGGAGGAGACCGCCATCGGGCCGAAGTCCTTGAGCAGTTCGAGGGCGACCGGGTGCAGCGGCATCCGTACCGCCACCGTGCCCCGGGTCTCGCCCAGGTCCCAGGTGAGGGACGGCTGGTGGCGGGCGACGATGGTGAGCGCGCCCGGCCAGAAGGCGTCCACCAGCTCCCACGCCTGCTCGGAGAAATCGGTGACCAGGCCGTGCAGCGTGTTCGGCGAGCCGACCAGCACCGGGGACGGCATGCCCCGGCCACGGCCCTTGGCCTCCAGCAGCGCGCCCACGGCACTGGTACTGAACGCGTCCGCGCCCACCCCGTAGACCGTGTCGGTCGGCAGGACGACGAGATCGCCGCGCCGCACGGCGGACGCCGCCTCCCGCAGCCCGTGCTTGCGGTCGACCACGTCCGTGCAGTCGTATCGCCGTGCCATCAGTGAACGTCCTCCTTGGTCATCGGTTGACCCTGCGGGCGGTGGCGAACCGCGGCCGGTTGTTGAGATCGGGGTGGTCGGCCGCGTCCGCCCAGCCGCGGTCCTCGGTGAAGATCCACGGCACCTGGCCGCCCTGGGTGTCCGCGTGCTCGATGACGACGATCCCGCCGGGGCGCAGCAGCCGGTGCGCGGCGCGCTCCAGACCCCGGATGGTGTCCAGGCCGTCCTCGCCGGAGAACAGCGCCAGCTGCGGGTCGTGGTCGCGGGCCTCGGGGGCCACGTGCTCCCACTCGGTGAGCGGGATGTAGGGCGGGTTGGAGATCACCAGATCGACCTGCCCGGCCAGCTGCGGCAGCGCGGTGAGCGCGTCCCCGTGGTGCAGCACCACCCGGGAGCCCTCGGCGTTGCGGCGGGCGTACTCCAGGGCGCGCTCGTCCAGTTCCACGGCGTGCACCCGCGAACGCGGCACCTCCTGGGCCAGCGCGAGCGCGATGGCGCCCGAGCCGGTGCACAGATCGACGATCAGCGGCTCGGCGACGTCCATCGCGCGGACCGCGTCTATCGCCCAGCCGACCACCGACTCGGTCTCCGGCCGGGGCACGAACACCCCGGGGCCCACCTGGAGTTCCAGGTAGCGGAAGAACGCCCGGCCGGTGATGTGCTGGAGCGGCTCGCGCGCCTCGCGGCGGGCGATCGCCTCCCAGTAGCGGGCGTCGAAGTCGGCGTCGGCGACGGTGTGCAGCCGGGGCCGCTCGGTGCCGTGCACGTACGCCGCCAGTTCCTCGGCGTCGAAGCGTGGCGAGGGCACCCCGGCGTCGGCGAGCCGCTGGGTGGCGCGGGCCACCTCGGCGAGCAGCAGGGAACGGGGGTAGGAGCTCGGCCCGGTGGCGGATGACCCGGATGATGACGTCACGTCTTCCACCCTACGGTCACTGCGCCGCCGCGAGCTTGGCGGCGGAGTCCGCATCGACGCAGGCCTGGATGACGGCGTCGAGTTCGCCGTCGAGCACCTGGTCGAGGTTGTACGCCTTGAAGCCCACACGGTGGTCGGAGATGCGGTTCTCGGGGAAGTTGTAGGTGCGGACCCGCTCGGAGCGGTCCACGGTGCGCACCTGGCTGCGCCGGGCGTCGGACGCCTCCCGGTCGGCCTCCTCCTGGGCGGCGGCCAGCAGCCGGGCGCGCAGGATGCGCAGCGCCTGGTCCTTGTTCTGGAGCTGGCTCTTCTCGTTCTGGCAGGAGACGACGATGCCGGTGGGGAGGTGGGTGATGCGCACGGCGGAGTCGGTGGTGTTGACGGACTGGCCGCCGGGCCCCGAGGAGCGGTACACGTCGATGCGCAGGTCGTTGGGGTTGATCTCCACGTCCACGTCCTCGGCCTCGGGCAGCACGAGCACGCCGGCGGCGGAGGTGTGGATGCGGCCCTGGGACTCGGTGGCGGGCACCCGCTGGACGCGGTGCACGCCGCCCTCGTACTTCAGGCGGGCCCACACACCGGCGCCCGGCTCGGCGGTGCCGCGCGTCTTGACGGCCACCGAGACGTCCTTGTAGCCGCCGAGGTCGGACTCGTTGGCGTCGATCAGCTCGGTCTTCCAGCCGACGCGCTCGGCGTAGCGCAGATACATCCGCAGCAGATCGCCGGCGAACAGGGCGGACTCGTCGCCGCCCTCGCCGGCCTTGATCTCCAGGATGACGTCCTTGTCGTCGCTGGGGTCGCGGGGCACCAGCAGCAGCCGCAGCCGTTCGGTGACGGCCTCGCGGGCGGCGCTCAGCTCCTTGACCTCGGTGGCGAACTCGGGGTCCTCCTGGGCCAGTTCACGGGCGGTCTCGATGTCCTCGCCGTAACTCTTCCAGGAGTGGTAGGCGGCGATGATCGGGGTCAGCTCGGCGTAGCGCTTGCTGAGCTTGCGGGCACTGGCCTGGTCGGCGTGGACCGCGGGGTCGGCGAGCCGCCGTTCGAGGTCGGCGTGTTCGCCGATCAGTTCCTCGACCGCCTCGAACATCGTGTGCTCCTGAGAAAAGGTGGGGACCCGGGGACAGCGGGGAGAGCGGGAAAGCGGGAAAGCGGGGACGGGAAAGGCGCCGGTCCGGCCGCGTCCGCGAGGGAACGTCGGCCGGGCCCGGCGCCCGGGGTGGGGCTACTTCTTCGCGGCCCCGGCGTTCTTGCCGAAGCGCGCCTCGAAGCGGGCAACCCGGCCACCGGTGTCGAGGATCTTCTGCTTGCCGGTGTAGAAGGGGTGGCACTCGGAGCAGACGTCGGCGCGGATGCTGCCCTCGGTCATGGTGCTGCGGGTGGTGAAGGAGGCCCCGCAGGTACAGCTGACCTGGGTCTCGACGTACTCCGGGTGAATGTCGCGCTTCATGGTTTCTCCTTGCTGATCGGAGGGCGCCGGGTCGGCACGCCCGATGCGTGCCGTGAACCGGAACCGGCGGCTCAGTCTGCCAGCACTGTCCGCTCCGTCCAAAACGAGGGGGCCCTGGGCCGTTATTCCCCGCCGCCGGGGGCGACCCGCCCGGTGTCCGGCCGGTCGCTCAGGGTGCCGGGGACGGGTTCGTCGGCGCGCAGCGCGTCCCACAGCCGCTCGCTCTCGGGGCCGAGGGGCACCACCCGGTTCGGGTCCCGGTCGTCGCCGGCGACCGGCAGGGTCACCAGGTCCAGTTGTTCGGGACCGATGTTCTTGAGGGTACGCGCCAGGCCGGTGAGCGCCGAGACGGAGGCCAGCGCGGAGTCGGTGGTGAGCGAGGAGGTGGCGGCGTTCGCCAGGTCGTAGAGCTTCTTGGGGTTGGTGAACAGACCGATGTCGCCGACCTGCTCGGCCAGCGCCCGCACGAACGTGTGCTGGAGCCGGATCCGCCCCAGGTCGCTGCCGTCGCCGATGGCGTGCCGGGTGCGGACCAGGGCGAGGGCCTGGGCGCCGTCCAGGGTGTGGGTGCCCGCGGCGAGGTCGAGATGGCTGTCGGGGTCGCGCAGGTCCTCGTGGGTGGTGATCCGGACCCCGCCCAGGGTGTCGATGATCTGCTCGAAGCCCTTGAAGTCGATCTCGACGTAGTGGTCCATCCGGATGCCGGTCAGCGCCTCGGTGGTCTTGATGGCGCAGGCCGGCCCGCCGACCTCGTACGCCTCGTTGTACATGGTGCGCGGCGCCTCCGGGGCCGTGCCGCCGCCGGGCCGCTCGCAGGCGGGCCGGGTGACGAGGGTGTCACGGGGGATGGAGACCACGGTGGCGGCGTCGTGCTCCTCGTTGATGTGCACGATCATCGCGGTGTCGGCGCGGGCGCCCGCCTCCGAGCCGTAGACGCCGTTGTCCCCGGCCCGGGAGTCCGAGCCGAGGACGAGGATGTCCAGCGAGCCGTGCGGGGCGTCCTCGGGCCGGTCGCCGCCCAGCGCCGAGTCGATGTCGAGTCCGGCGATGTTGCCGTCGAACTTCACGTACAGCGCGACCCCCGCCGCGGCGGTCGCGGTGAGCGCCGAGACGGTGAGGAGTGCGGCCACCCGCAGCCTGCGCCGCCTGCGGCGCGAGCGCGCGGCCAGCGCCGAGGCTCCCGGCGGCAGGGCCTCGCCCGCGGTGTCATCCGCCATTGCCCCAGTTTCACCCGATACGGCGAGGGCCGCATCACCACAACGGGTGATGCGGCCCTCACACGGAGTCCGGGATCCGGATCAGTCCTGACCGTTCGGGGTCGGGGTGGTCTTCTGGATCTGGAGCAGGAACTCGGCGTTGGACTTGGTCTGCTTCATCTTGTCCAGCAGCAGTTCCACGGCCGCCTGCGAGTCCAGGGCGTGCAGCACCCGGCGGAGCTTCCAGACGATGGCCTGCTCGTCGCTGCCCATCAGGATCTCCTCCTTGCGGGTGCCGGAGGCGTCCACGTCCACCGCCGGGAAGATCCGCTTGTCGGAGAGCTTCCGGTCCAGCTTCAGCTCCATGTTGCCGGTGCCCTTGAACTCCTCGAAGATCACCTCGTCCATCCGCGAGCCGGTCTCCACCAGCGCGGTGGCCAGGATGGTCAGCGAGCCGCCGTCCTCGATGTTGCGGGCCGCGCCGAAGAACTTCTTCGGCGGGTAGAGCGCCGCGGAGTCGACACCACCGGACAGGATCCGGCCGGAGGCGGGCGCCGCCTGGTTGTAGGCGCGGCCCAGACGGGTGATGTTGTCGAGCAGCACCACCACGTCGTGCCCGAGCTCCACCAGCCGCTTGGCCCGCTCGATGGCCAGCTCGGCGAGGGTGGTGTGGTCCTCGGCGGGGCGGTCGAAGGTCGAGGAGATGACCTCGCCCTTGACGGCCCGCTGCATGTCGGTGACCTCTTCGGGGCGCTCGTCGACGAGCACGACCATCAGATGGCACTCGGGGTTGTTGCGGGTGATGGCGTTCGCCACCGCCTGCATGATCGTGGTCTTGCCGGTACGCGGCGGGGCCACGATCAGACCACGCTGGCCCTTGCCGATGGGCGAGACCAGGTCGACGATCCGGGTGATCAGCTGGCCGGGCTCGGTCTCCAGCCGCAGCCGCTCCTGCGGGTAGAGCGGGGTGAGCTTGTTGAACTCCGCACGGGCGCGGCCGTGTTCGGCCGCCATGCCGTTGACGGAGTCGAGCCGCACCAGCGCGTTGAACTTCTCGCGCCGCTCGCCCTCCCGGGGCTGGCGCACCGCGCCGGTGACGTGGTCGCCCTTGCGCAGGCCGTTCTTGCGGACCTGGGCGAGCGAGACGTACACGTCATTGGGGCCCGGCAGGTAGCCGGAGGTGCGCACGAAGGCGTAGTTGTCGAGGATGTCGAGGATGCCCGCGACAGGGATCAGCACATCGTCGTCGGCGACCTGCGGCTCGTTGAAGCCGGAGTCCTCACGCCCGCCGCGGCGGCCGCGCCGGTCGCGGTAGCGGCCCCCGCGGCCGCGCCGCCCCCCCTCCGAGTGGTAGTCACCGCGGATGGA
>NZ_JBHWJL010000257.1:0-7590 GCF_042731495.1 Streptomyces sp. NPDC059853 | reverse complement strand
GGACGAGCAGGCTGCCCCAGCCCGGGTCCTCGACCGCGCCGGCGTCGCCGGGGCGCAGATGGGCGGCGAGCACGCGCTCGACGGCGTCCAGCGAGCCGGAGGTGACGGTCAGCGGCGCCTCGGGGACGCCGTCGGCGGCGAGTCCGGTACGGCTGACGGCGGCCAGCCGTTCGCTGACGGGCGGGGCGCCGTAGAGCGCGGGGGCGTCGGCGAAGCGGGCGGCGGCGGTGGCCAGGGCGGGGCCGAGCGGGGGCAGCAGGGCGGGGTCCGGGTTGCCGTCGGAGATGTCGCGGGCGCCGGGGGGCACCTCGACGCGGATGGTGTCGTCCCGCGAGGTGCTGGCCGGGCGGTGGCGGACGCGGCTGCCGCGCCGGCCCGCGGTCTCGATCAGCCCGCGGTCGCGCAGGGTGCGGTAGGCGGCGGCGACGGTGTTGGGGTTGACGCCGAGGGTGGTGGCCAGTTCCCGCTGGGGCGGGAGGAGGTGGCCGGGCGGCAGGGCTCCGGTGCCGATGCCGTGTTCGACGCTGGCGGCGATATCGGCGGCGCCCCGACCCGTGATGCGATAATCTCCTAGCACAAACCACATTATGCACTATGGCAAAACTGGACGCAAGGAGCTGCCATGCCGGCCGACCTCCCCTACCCCCGGACCGCGCGCACCACCCCGACCCGGGCACCGCAACGGGCCTCCTGGGACCGGGACCTGGTGCACCGCATCCTGGACGAGGGCTATCTGTGCCATCTGGGTTTCGTGCGCGAGGGCGCCCCGGTCGTGCTGCCGACGCTGTACGCCCGGGTCGGCGAACGCCTGTACGTCCACGGCTCCACCGGCTCCGCCCCGGTGCGCGCCGCCGGGGGGACAGCGGACGGGCTGCCGGTCTGTGTGACCGTCACCCACGTCGACGGGCTGGTCCTGGCCCGCTCCGCCTTCCACCACTCCGTCAACTACCGCTCGGTGGTGGTGCACGGCACCGCCCGGCCGGTCACCGACGCGCGGGAGAAGGCCGCCGCGCTCGACGCCATCGTCGACCAGGCCGTGCCCGGCCGGTCCGCCGACTGCCGCCCGGCCGACCGCAAGGAGGGCGCCGCCACCGCCGTCCTGGCGATCGACCTCACCGAGGTGTCCGCCAAGACCCGTACCGGCGGCCCCAACGACGACCCCGGCGACCTGGAACTCCCCTACTGGAGCGGGGTGGTGCCGGTGGGCGTCCGGTACGGCGCTCCCGAGCCCGCCGCGGACCTGGCGCCCGGCACCCCCGTCCCGGCCTACCTCACCGCCCGCCCCGGCGCCTGACCCGGCACCCGGCACCCGGCCCGCTCAGGGTCCGACGACGGCGGTCACCACCAGGACCAGCACCAGCAGGCCGACATGGGCGGCGGCGTGCACCCGGTCCGGGACCCGCCCGGCGACCCGCCCCACCACGGCGATGGTGGGCAGCGAGCCCGCCAGCAGCGCGGCGGCGGCCGGCAGGTCGACATGACCGAGCCGCCCGCCGGCCGCCGCCGCCGTGGGCGCCAGCGCGTAGACGGTGGTGGCCACCGCCGCCACCGGGACGCTCAGCGGGTTGGCCATCGCCGTCGCCTCCGCCATCGGCAGCCCCCGGCGCCGCAGCAGCGGCACCGTCAGCACGCTGCCGCCCACCCCCAGACCGGCCGCCACCACGCCGATACCGGTGCCGCCGAGCGTCACCGCGCCCCGGCTCAGCGGCCGGGGCCTGCTGTCCTCGGGGCGGACGAGAAAGCCCGCGCGCAGCAGGCTGTCGAGGATCGTCATCAGCAGATAGCCCAGGAAGAGACCGTGCAGCACGGCCCCGTCCAGCGCGTTCGCGGCCAGCGAGCCGGTCGCCGCGCCCAGCGCGACGAACCCGGCCAGCGGCCACAGGTACGCGCGGCGCAGCCGGCCCCGCCGCCACTGGGTGAGGGCCGCGACGGAGGCGTTCACCAGTATCACGGCGGCCGAGGTGGCGACCGCGACATGCATCGGATCATCCCCCTCAGCGCCGAGCACCACGACGGCGGGGACGATCACGAAGCCGCCGCCGAAGCCGAAGAGCACGGTGGTCGCACCGCACGCGACGCCGAGGGCGAGCAGAGGGAGGAAGGAGTCGGACACCCGGAGAACGCTATGGAGCGGCCGTCCTGGCGGGCAATCGACAGCCCGCCAGTTTCTTACGCGCAGCCGACAGCCGCCGGTTACCCTCCTGCCATGCGCAACGTCCCCCTCGCCGAGGTCGACCGCCACCCGAGCGCCGTCCTCGCCATCGGCACGGACTACCCGTACGACCACGTCCTGCCCCCGCACGAACACCGCCGCGCCCAGGTCCTGTACGCGGCGACCGGCGTGATGCGGGTGGAGACCGCCGACGGCAGCTGGACCGTCCCCACCGATCGCGCCGTCCTCATCCCGCCGCGCACCGGGCACAGCGTGGTCATGACGGGCGTCAGCACCCGGAGCCTGTACATCGAGCCGGCCGCCGTTCCGTGGTTCCCCGTGCGCTGCCGGGCCGTGGACGTGTCCGCGCTGCTGCGGGAGTTGCTGCTGGCGGCCGTGGACCTGGACCCCGACCCTCCCGCGCACGGCCGGGACGCGGCGCTGACCGCCCTGCTGCTGCACGAGTTGCGCACGCTCGCCCCGCTGCCGCTGGATCTGCCGCTGCCCACCGACCCCGCGCTGCGCCGGCTGTGCGACGCGTACCTCCTGCGGCCCGGTGTGCACGACCCGCCGGCCCGCTGGGCGGCCGCCCTCGGGGTGAGCGAGCGCACGCTCGCCCGCCGCTTCCACCGGGAGACGGGCCTGGGCTTCGCCCGCTGGCGGCAGCGCGCCTGTGTGCTGCACGCCGTGCGGCGGCTCGCCTCGGGGGCGCCGGTGACCCGGGTGGCGGCGGACCTGGGATACGAGAACCCCGCCGCGTTCACCGTCGCGTTCCGGTCGGTGCTCGGCCGCCCGCCGAGCGCCTACCGGCGGCCCGGGCCCGGGAACGGTCCCGGTCCCGCGGCCTGAACGCGGGCCGGTGCGGCTGCGGTCCACCGCCCGCGGATTGGCCGTGGCCGGGCCGCGCCGTCCCTTCCTAGGCTCGGCGCATGAGGATCCGCATCGTCGACGCGTTCACCGACCGCCCGTTCGCCGGCAACCCGGCCGGGGTGGTGCTGCTGGAGAGCTGGCCCGCCGAGGAGTGGCTGCGGCGGGTGGCCGCCGAGGTCAATCTCTCCGAGACGGCGTTCGCCGTGCCCCTGACCGGCCGGGACGACGCCGACTTCGCGCTGCGCTGGCTGACGCCGGCCACCGAGGTCGACCTGTGCGGGCACGCCACCCTGGCCACCGCGCATGTGCTGTACACGACGGGCACTGCGGCGGGCCGGGTGCGGTTCGCCACCCGCTCCGGGGTGGTCACCACCGAGCAGGGCGCGGGCGGCGTCATCACCCTGGACTTCCCGGCCGCCCCGCTCTCGCCCGTCGCCCCGCCCCCCGGTCTGGCCGGCCGGCTGGGCGCCGAGCCCCTGGGGGTGTACGACACCGGGCCGGGGCTGGGCGATCTGCTGGTGGAACTGGCCGACGAGGCCACGGTGGCCGGGCTCGACCCGCGGCCCGATCCGAGCGAGAAGATCATCGTGACCGCGCCGGCCGCCGCCCGGGACAGCGGGTACGACTTCGTCTCCCGCTGCTTCTTCCCCGGCGTGGGCATCGCAGAGGACCCGGTGACCGGCAGCGCGCACACCGCGCTCGGCCCGTTCTGGGCGGAGCGGACCGGCCGCGGCCGGCTGACCGGCCGGCAGATCTCGGCGCGCGGCGGCACGGTCGCGGTGGAGGTGCGGGGCGACCGGACGCTGCTGTCGGGCACCGCCGTCACGGTGATCGAGGGCGAACTGCTGGCGGGCCCGGATCAGGCGGTGGGCAGCCAGTCCACGTGACCCGCCAGCAGGGCGTACCCGATGAAGGCGACGATGTCGATCAGGGCGTGCGCGACCACCAGCGGCATCACCCGCCCCCACCGCCGGTAGAGCCACACGAAGATGACGCCCATCGCGACATTGCCGATGAACCCGCCGATGCCCTGGTAGAGGTGGTACGAGCCGCGCAGCAGCGAGGAGGTGAGCAGGGCGGCCGGTGCGCTCCAGCCCAGCTGGTCCAGGCGGCGCAGCAGATAGCCGACGACGATCACCTCCTCCACGATGGAGTTCTGGAGCGCGGAGGCGATCAGGACGGGGAACTTCCACCACACCTCGGGCAGTGATTCGGGCACCACGGTGAGGTTGGCGCCGGCGGCGTGGGCGCCGAGGTAGAGGAGGATGCCGCTGCCGCCGATGCCGGCCGCCACGACAGCGCCCCGGGCGAGGTCGAACCGCGGCCGGCGCAGGTCGAAGCCGATGACGCGCATTCCCGGGGAGCCGGGGCCCGGCTCGCGCAGCAGCAGATGGGCCACCAGCAGCACCGGGACCAGGGCGGTGCTGATCGCGAACACCTGCCAGACCAGGTCGAGCCAGGGGCGGCCGGGGGCGCGGGATCCGTTGAGGGTGGCGGCCTGGTCGGCGAGGCCGCCGGGGCGGGTGAGCGCGCCGGCGAAGCGGATCACCGCCGCGACGCCGCTGGCGCCGAGTGAGAGGGCCAGCACCAGCAGCAGTTCGCGGCCCAGGGTGCGGCGGTCGTCCGCGCCGGGCAGGGCCGGTACCCGCTCGCCGCCCGCCCACAGCGGGTTCTCCGGGTTCAACAGCCGCACCTTCGCTCCGTTCGCCGCGCCAACGCCGTGCCACCGGGGCGGCGGAGCGGGGCGCGGCCGGGCGTCAGATCCCGGTGGGCCAGCTGTGCACGGGCGCGTCGGTGCGCGCCAGTTCGCAGTAGCGGTTCACGAGCCGGGACAGGGCCGTGCGGCGGTCGGCTCCGTTCGCCACCTCCTGGTGGTAGATCAGAGTCTGCCAGTCGGCTCCGGTGATCCGGCGGCGGCATCGTTCGGCGATGACCGAGAGGTAGTGGTCGCGGTCGGCGGCGGGGATGCCGTACGCGTCGAGGCCGGTCGCGGCCAGCGGCAGCAGGATCTCCTCGATCAGCCGGGGGGCGGGCAGGGTGAGGAGCCCGTCGCCTCCGGGGTCGGGCCAGGTCAGTTCGGCGTCGATGCCCTGGCGGCAGGCGGTGTGGAAGTTCTCCTCGGCGGCGGCGAACGGCAGCCGGTGCCAGACCGGGCGCTCCTGGTCGGCGAGGGCGCGCACCAGGCCGTAGTAGAAGGCGGCGTTGGCGACGGTGTCGGTGGCGGTGGGCCCGGTGGGCAGCACCCGGTTCTCCACGCGCAGATGGGGGACGCCGTCGGCGACCGCGTAGACCGGGCGGTTCCAGCGGTAGACGGTGCCGTTGTGCAGGCCGAGTTCGGGCAGTTTCGGGATGCCGCCGGCGGCGAGGACGGCGAGCGGGTCCTCCTCGTCGCACAGCGGCAGCAGCGCGGGGAAGTAGCGCAGGTTCTCCTCGAACAGGTCGGTGACGGAGTCGATCCAGCGCTCGCCGAACCAGGTGCGCGGGCGTACGCCCTGTGCGGCCAGCTCCGGCGGGCGGCTGTCGGTGGCCTGGAGGAAGAAGGGCGGCCGGGTCTCCTGCCACAGCTGGGTGCCGAAGACGAACGGGGAATTGGCGCCCACCGCTATCTGTGCGGCGGTGACGCACTGGGCGGCGTTCCAGGTGTCGGCGAAACGGTCCTGGGTGACCTGGAGATGGAATTGCACGGAGGTGCAGATGGATTCCGGGGCGATGGAGTCGAAGGATCGTTCCAGTGTTTCCGCCCCGGCGAGTTCGACCTTGATGCTTTCGCCGCGTGCGGCGAGTATCTGGTCGTTCAGCATCATATAGCGGTCGACCTGGGAGAGGCTGGTGGGAGCCAGCTCGTCTCCTGTGACAGTGGGCAGAACTCCTATCATCACGATGTTGGCGTCGAATTCTCCGGCCACCGCGTCGGCATAACCGAAAGCGATCCGCAGTTCCTCGGCGATGTCGTCCAGCACCCGGCCGGCCAGGGTGCGCGGTGTCATATTGAATTCGAGGGTGAACTGACCCAGTTCGGTCTGGAAGTCCCGGGTGGCCATGCGGGCGAGCACCGCGTCATTGACCATGCGCGGGGCGCCGTCCCGGTCGGCGAGGCTGAGTTCGACCTCCAGCCCGATGGACTCCCGTGGTCCGTCGAAGCGCCGTTCGGCGAGCATCCGGCGCAGACTCTCCCCGCACGCGTGCAGTCTGGCCCGGAAAAGTTCCCGGTCAGCAAGATCGAACCGGTCGGCCGCCAGCTTCGCTCCCATGCGGCACACCTCCTCGTCCGTCGGTGCACCGATCATGCCCACGACGATCGGGTGATAACACCGGCCGGTGGGTGGCGCGGCCCACACATGGGCATATCCCAGAGGGATAGTTCACATACGAGGCGGCCGGAATCCCCCTTGCCGAAACTTTTCCGGTGGGCTAGCGGAAACATTCCGAGAACATGCGGCGTATAACATTCTCAAGCGCCATGTCCCCTGGAAGAGGCGACCTACTCCGAAGCGAGAGGCGACCCGACATGCCCCTGAACATCCCACCGGCCCCCGCTGCCGCCGAGCGCAGTGTGAGTGCCGCGCTGCAGTCCACGACGGTGCCTTCCCCGCACCCGCTCTATCTGAATCGGGGAACCCTGCGCCCCGTACTTCCCCTGCCCGTCCACCGGCTGACCCCGGTCCTCGATCCCGCCGTGCCGGCCACCTCCCGGCTCACCGGTTGGCGTTTTCTGCTGGAGAGCGGCGGCCGTGCCGTCGGCACGGCGGAAACCATGCTCACGGCCGACGGCTGGGCATTCTCCCATTTCGGCGAAGGGCCCTATATCGCCTCCACCGAGCGGGCCGTGCGGCGCGCCGAAGCACTTACCGGCAGCTATCAGCCCCGCCTGCTGTCCATTCCCGAGCTGTACATGCTGACGTTGTGGCTGCACACCGATCCGGCGGCCGATCCGGCCGAGGGGGCGCCCCGGCCGGAGGACATCCTGGTACCGCTCGCTCCGGCGCCGCCGGGGATCACAGCCGATCATCCGGTCCGGGTGGACGCCCTGCTGCCGCTGCTCGCCGGCCGGCTGCGGATCGCGGCACCGGCCGGCTGACCGCCCGCGCGGCCGGTGCCCGCCGGGCCGGCCCCCGGAAGGGGACGGCCCGGGACGGGCGCCGGCCGTGCCTGCTCAGTCCTCGTAGGCGTCCACCGGCGGGCAGGAACACACCAGATTGCGGTCGCCGAAGGCGCCGTCGATGCGCCGCACCGGCGGCCAGTACTTGTCCTCGCGGCCCGCGCCGCCCGGGAACACCGCCTCCTCCCGGCTGTACGGGTGGGGCCACGCACCGGCGAGCTGGGTCGCGGTGTGCGGGGCCCCGGCCAGCGGGTTGTCGTCCTTCGGCCACTCCCCCGCACCCACCCGGTCGATTTCCGCGCGGATCGCAATCATCGCATCGCAGAATCGGTCGAGTTCGGCCAGATTTTCGCTCTCGGTCGGCTCGATCATCAGCGTCCCGGCCACCGGGAACGACATCGTCGGCGCGTGTAAGCCGTAGTCGATCAGGCGCTTGGCCACGTCGTCGACCGTCACGCCCGTCTCCTTG
>NZ_JBHWJL010000256.1:0-7735 GCF_042731495.1 Streptomyces sp. NPDC059853 | reverse complement strand
CACCCGGGCGCTGGCCGCGCTCCGCTGGGCGCGCCCGGCGCCGGAGGCCGCGGCGCGGCTCACCGCGCTGGCCGAACTCGCCTGCCAGCGCGACCGCTGAACCGGGCGGGGGTGCCGGGCCGGGCGGCCCGGCGCCCCTACTCCTGCTGCTTCTGGGCGATGCGCAGCAGATGGTCGGCCAGCGACTGGCCGCCCACCGGGTCCCGGCTGATCAGCAGCAGGGTGTCGTCCCCGGCGATGGTGCCCAGGATGTCGTGCACCTCCGCCTGGTCGATCGCGGAGGCCAGGAACTGCGCCGCGCCCGGCGGAGTGCGCAGCACCACCAGATTGGCCGAGGCCTCGGCCGAGATCAGCAGTTCCCCGGCCAGCCGGGCCATGCGGACTTCCTTGGCGGACTCCCCCAGCGGCGCCCGGGGCGTGCGGAAGCCGCCCTCGCTGGGCACCGCGTAGATCAGCTCGCCCCCGACGTTGCGGATCTTCACCGCGCCCAGCTCGTCCAGGTCCCGGCTGAGCGTCGCCTGGGTGACGCTCAGCCCGTCGTCCGCGAGGAGCTTCGCCAGCTGGCTCTGGGAGCGCACCGGCTGCCGGTTGAGGATGTCGACGATCCGGCGGTGCCGGGCCGTACGGGTCTGCGGTACGGACGGGCCGTTGCCCAGCCGGTCATCGGTCATGCTCCCTCTCCGGGTCGGTCGGTGACGGTCAGCGGTGGCTCAGGGCCGCCTTCGCCCGGGCGTCGGCGACATCCAGCACCCCGGGCAGGGCCGTGACGAACTCCGACACCTCCGCCTCGTCGATGATCAGCGGTGGCGCGAGCCGCACCACGTCGGACGCCACGGCGTTCACCAGAATGCCCGCCGCCTGGGCGGCCTGCTGCACCTGTGCGGCGAGCGGCTCGGTGAGCACGATACCGAGCAGCAGCCCCGCGCCCCTGACCCGGTCGACCAGCGGGTGGCCCAACTGCCAGATGCCTTCCCGCAGTCGCTCGCCCATCCGCCGGACGTGCGCCAGCAGCCCCTCGGACTCGATGGTGTCCAGCACGGCGAGCGCCGCCGCGCAGGAGACCGGGTTGCCGCCGAAGGTGGAGCCGTGGTGGCCGGGCGCGAACAGCTCCGCCGCCGGGCCGAAGGCGAGCGTGGCACCGATGGGCAGCCCGCCGCCCAGCCCCTTGGCGAGGGTGACCACATCGGCCTCCACGCCCTGGGCCAGCCCTTCGAACCACTGGCCGGTGCGACCGATGCCGGTCTGCACCTCGTCCAGCACCAGCAGTGTCCCGGTGGCCCGGGTGATCTCGCGTGCGGCCGCCAGATAGCCGGCCGGCGGCACGACCACCCCGTTCTCCCCCTGCACCGGTTCGAGGATCACCAGCGCGGTGTCCCGGGTGACGGCCGCGCGCAGCGCCTCGGCGTCCCCGTAGGGCACATGGGTGACCTCGCCCGGCACCGGCTGGAAACCGCGCTGCTTGGCGGGCTGCCCGGTGAGCGCCAGGGCGCCCATGGTCCGCCCGTGGAAGCCGCCTTCGGTGGCCACCATGTGCGGGCGCCCGGTGAGCCGGCCGAGCTTGAACGCGGCTTCGACGGCTTCGGCGCCGGAGTTGGCGAAGTAGACCCGTCCCGGCCGGCCGGCCAGGGCCAGCAGCCGCTCGGCGAGCGCGACCGGCGGCTCGGCGATGAAGAGGTTGGAGACGTGGCCGAGCCGCGCGATCTGCTCGGAGACGGCGCGGACCACGGCCGGGTGGCCGGTGCCCAGGGAGTTCACCGCGATGCCGCCGACGAAGTCCAGGTAGGCGTTGCCGTCGGCGTCGTGGAGCCGGGCGCCCGCACCGTGGGTGAGCGGGATGCGGGGGGTGCCGTAGTTGTCCATCAGGGCGCCCTGCCACCGCCCGGTCAGGTCCTGGTTGCTGCTCATGTCGGCTCTCCTTGGTCGGGCACGACCATCGTGCCGATGCCCTCGTCGGTGAAGATCTCCAGCAGGATCGAGTGCTGGACCCGCCCGTCGATGACCCGGGCGGTGCGCACCCCGCTGCGGACGGCGTGCAGGCAGCCCTCCATCTTGGGCACCATGCCGCTGGCGAGGTCCGGCAGGAGCCGCTCCAGCTCGCTGACGGTCAGTCGGCTGATGACCTCGTCGCTGGCCGGCCAGTCCGCGTACAGGCCCTCGACGTCGGTGAGCACCATCAGGGTTTCGGCGCCCAGGGCCGCGGCCAGGGCGGCGGCGGCCGTGTCGGCGTTGACGTTGTAGATGTGGTGGTCGTCGGCGCTGCGGGCGATGGAGGAGACCACGGGGATGCGGCCGTCGGCGAGCAGCGCCTCGATCGCGCCGGTGTCGACGGCGGTGATCTCACCGACCCGGCCTATGTCGACCGCTTCCCCGTCGATCCGCGCGTAGCGCTTGGTGGCGGTCATGGTGCGGGCGTCCTCGCCGGTGAGCCCGACCGCGAGGGGGCCGTGCCGGTTGAGCAGCCCGACCAGCTCGCGCTGGACCTGGCCGGCGAGCACCATGCGGACCACGTCCATGGCTTCGGGGGTGGTGACCCGCAGCCCGGCCTTGAACTCGGACTCCAGGCCGAGCCGGTCCAGCTGGGCGGTGATCTGCGGCCCGCCCCCGTGCACGACGACCGGGCGCAGCCCGGCGTGCCGCAGGAAGACGACGTCCTGGGCGAAGGCGGCCTTCAGCTCATCGTCGATCATGGCGTTGCCGCCGAACTTGATGACGACGGTCTTGCCGTGGTGGCGGGTCAGCCAGGGCAGCGCCTCGACGAGGATGCGGGCCTTGGGCAGCGCGGTGTGCTTGCGCGCGGTCGGGGCTTCGGTGTGGTCGGTCACGATGAGTACGCGCTGTTCTCGTGGACGTAGTCGGCGGTGAGGTCGTTGGTCCAGATGACGGCGGAGGCGTCCCCCGCGGCCAGGTCGGCGGTGATGCGGACCTCGCGGAAGCGCATGTCCACCTGGTCGCGGTCCTCGCCGACGGAGCCGTCCTTGCAGACCCAGACGCCGTTGATGGCGACGTTGAGCCGGTCGGGCTCGAAGACGGCGGAGGTGGTACCGATGGCGGAGAGCACCCGGCCCCAGTTGGGGTCCTCGCCGTGGATGGCGCACTTGAGGAGGTTGTTGCGGGCGATGGAGCGGCCGACCTCGACGGCGTCGTCCTCGTCGGCGGCGCCGACGACCTCGATCCGGATGTCCTTGGAGGCGCCTTCGGCGTCGCCGATGAGCTGCCGGGCGAGATCGGCGCACACCGCCTGGACGGCGGAGGCGAAGGCGTCGTACGCCGGGGTGGTGCCGGAGGCGCCGGAGGCCAGCAGCAGCACGGTGTCGTTGGTGGACATGCAGCCGTCCGAGTCCACCCGGTCGAAGGTGGTGCGGGTGGCCTCGCGCAGCGCCCGGTCCAAGGTGGCGGAGTCGAGGTCGGCGTCGGTGGTGAGGACGACCAGCATGGTGGCGAGCCCGGGGGCGAGCATGCCGGCGCCCTTGGCCATGCCGCCCACGGTGAAGCCCTCGCCCTCGGCGACGGCGGTCTTGTGCACGCTGTCGGTGGTCTTGATGGCGATGGCGGCCTTCTCACCGCCGTGCCGGGAGAGCGCCGCCACGGCCGTGTCGATGCCGGGCAGCAGGGCGTCCATGGGCAGCCTGACCCCGATGAGCCCGGTGGAGGCGACGGCGATCTCGCCGGCGCTGTGCGCCCCGCCCAGGGCCGCGGCGGTCTTCTCGGCGGTGGCGTGGGTGTCCTGGAAGCCGAGCGGGCCGGTGCAGGCGTTGGCGCCGCCGGAGTTGAGGACGACGGCGGAGACCTCGCCGCCCTTGAGGACCTGCTCGGACCAGAGCACGGGGGCCGCCTTGACGCGGTTGGCGGTGAAGACCCCGGCCGCGGCGCGGCGCGGGCCCTCGTTGACGACGAGCGCCAGATCCGGGTTGCCGTTCTCCTTGATCCCGGCGGCGATGCCCGCCGCCCGGAATCCCTGCGCTGCCGTCACACTCATGGCGCGACTCCGATCGTCGAAAGTCCCAGCTCCTCGGGGAGGCCGAGGGCGATGTTCATGCTCTGCACCGCGCCGCCCGCGGTGCCCTTGGTCAGGTTGTCGATGGCGCTGACGACGACGATGCGGCCCGCGGCCTCGTCCAGGGCGACCTGGAGGAGCGCGGTGTTGGCTCCGTACACGGCGGAGGTGGCGGGCCAGCGGCCCTCCGGCAGGAGCCGCACGAACGGCTCGCCGGCCAGCGTCTTCTCGTAGGTCTCACGCAGCGCGGTGGCGGTGACGCCCGGCTTCGCCCTGGCCGAGCAGGTGGCGAGGATGCCGCGCGGCATGGGGGCCAGGGTCGGGGTGAAGGACACGGATATCCGGGTGCCGGCCACGGCGGAGAGGTTCTGGATCATCTCCGGGGTGTGCCGGTGGACGCCGCCGACGCCGTAGGGGCTCATGGAGCCCATGACCTCGCTGCCCAGCAGGTGCGGCTTGGCGGCCTTGCCCGCGCCCGAGGTGCCCGAGGCGGCGACGATCACGGCCTCGGGCTCGGCGAGCCCGGCCGCGTAGGCGGGGAAGAGCGCGAGGGAGACGGCGGTCGGATAGCAGCCGGGCACCGCGATCCGCCGCGCCCCGCGCAGCGCCTCCCGGGCGCCGGGCAGCTCGGGCAGCCCGTACGGCCAGGTGCCGGCGTGCGGGCTGCCGTAGTACCGCTCCCAGTCCCCGGCGTCCGCCAGCCGGAAGTCGGCGCCGCAGTCGACGACGAGCGTGCTCTCGCCCAGCTCCTCGGCGACGGCGGCCGACTGCCCGTGCGGCAGGGCGAGAAAGACCACGTCGTGCCCGGCCAGCACCTCGGCGGAGGTGGGCTCCAGCACCCGGTCGGCCAGCGGGAACAGCTGCGGCTGCAGCGCCCCGAGCCGCTGTCCGGCGTTGGAGTTGCCGGTCAGGGCACCTATCTCGATCTCCGGGTGCCCCAGCAGCAGCCGCAGGATCTCCCCGCCGGCATATCCACTCGCCCCTGCCACCGCAGCACGCATGGCCACCATCGCCTCCTCATCAGCTAGGGCATGACTATACGTAGTGCGGCAGTTTTATGCAATCACTCGAATGGCGTACCCCGCGGCCGGATGAGACCGAGCGCTCCACCTGGAGGATGATCGCGCGCGGGCCTGTCCGTATCCGCTCTTGTGGTGCGCTGAACACCGGATCAGACTGCACGGATGGGTAGCGTGGACGAGGTCGTGCCGACCGAGGACGGAGCCCGGCTGTGGGCGACCCGGGCCGGTGAAGGCACTCCGGTGGTCTTCTGCCACGGCGGTCCCGGCTTGTGGGACTTCCTGGACGACGCGGCCGAGCTCTTGGCGGACCGGGCCACTGTGCACCGCTGGGACCAACGCGGATGCGGGCGGTCGCAGCGGCGCGGCCCGTACTCGGTCGCCCGGTCCGTGGCCGACCTGGACGCCGTCCGCCACCACTTCGGGCTGGAGCGGATGGCGCTGCTGGGCCACTCGTACGGTGCTCACCTGGCCCTGCGGTATGCGCTGGAGCACCCCGGGCGGGTGAGCAAGCTGGTCTACGTCTCCGGCAACGGGATCGACAGCCCCGACACCTGGCGGTCGACCTACCGGCAGAACCTGCGCGCCCACCTCGGGGGACACCTGGAGCGCTGGGCAGAGCTGAAGAGCCGGAGGCGCACCGAAGAGGAGGACCGGGAGTTCTGTGTTCTGCAGTGGTCCGCGGACTACAGCGACAGGGAACAGGCACTGGCGCGGGCCGAGGCCGCGGCCTCGCCGTGGTTCGGGGTGAACTTCGCGTGCAACGCGACCGTCAACGCCGAGGTCGACCGCATCTCGGGAACGCCGGAACTGCGGGCGGCCTGCGAGAAGCTGGACGTGCCCGTGCTGATCGTGCACGGAGCTGAGGACATCCGGCCGGGCTGGGCGCTCGACTCCCTGGAACAGGCCCTCCCCCGGGTCTCGCGGACGGTGCTCAACGGTGCGGGGCACCTTCCTTGGGTCGAGGAGCCGAACGGCTTCCGCTCGGTGGTCGGCGAGTTCCTGGCCGCCCCCTGAGACCAGTGGTGTTCAGAGGTGTGCGACGGGGCCGTCGGTGTGTCGATCACGCCGGCGCGATGCCCGGCGTACTCGGTGAGGAGCTTCCGCGGGGCGCCGGGCCGCCGCCCGCCCGGGCCCGTCAGCCGGCCGGGAAGCGGACTGCCGTCAGGTCCTCGGACACCCGCCACACCCGTTCCGCCTCCTCGCTGTCGCGCAGCGGCGGGTACAGCTTCTGTTCCGCCGGGCCCCCGCCGAGGTGCCCGAGGCCGCTCGGGCCGTAGAACGGTGCCCGCTCCGCGTCGGGGACCGTCGCGGCGCGCAGTGCCGGGAGACCCGCCGTCTCGGCCGTGCCGGTCAGCAGACCGCGCGCGGACAGCGCGCCGATGAGCCTCCTGGTCCGGGTCTCCTTGGACCGGCCCACCTCGGGGCGGGCGTCGAGGAGGCTCGTCGGCGCCACCCCCGGGTGGGAGATGTTGCTGGTGATGCCCCAGCCGTGCGCCGCGCTGCGCCGGTCGAGTTCGAGGCCGAACAGCCCGAACGCGATCTTCGACTGCCGGTAGGCCTTCATCCCGTCGTAGGAGTGTTCCCAGTGGAGGTCCTGCCAGTTGACGGCGCCCCGGGCCGCCGCGACGCTCGTCTGCGAGGTGACCCGGGCGCGGCCGGCCCGCAGCAGCGGCAGCAGCCTCGCCACCAGGGCGAAGTGCCCCAGGTGGTTGGTGCCGAACTGCAGCTCGAACCCGTCGGCGGTCGTCTGCCGGTCGGGCGGTGTCATGACGCCCGCGTTGTTGACGAGGAGGTGGATCGGGTCCCCCTCCGCCCGCAGGGTCTCGCCGAGGGCCGCCACGGACTCCAGCGAGGACAGGTCCAGGGTGCGCAGCGACACGGCGGCCCCCGGGACCGCCCGCCGGATGCGGGTGATCGCCGCCTCGCCCTTGCGGGGGTTCCGGACGGGCAGCACCACCTCGGCGCCGGCCGCGGCGAGCCGGGTGGCGATCCCCAGACCGATGCCGTCGCTCGCCCCGGTGACCACGGCGCGCTTCCCGGACAGGTCGGGCAGGGTGATGTCGGTCGGTGTGCGTGACATGGGCGCTCCTCGCGGTGGTGGTCGTCGGTGCCACGGTGGGCCAAGCGCGCGGCGCCCTCCAGGGCCGCTCGATCCACTGATACGGAAGCCGGGGCGGAACCGGCCGCAGCACCACGCCGCGCAAGGGGGATCGGTGATCACATCAGCCCCGGACCACCGCGCGTCCTGGACCGGCTGGACGACACCCCCGCGGACACGACCCGGTTGACCGGCCCGGCCCGCAGCATCGGCGGCCGGTGGTTCACCGGCCCGCGCCCTCTACGCCCCGGAGGACCATCCGTTCCTCACCCGGATGTCCGCCTCGGGCCCGCGCGAGCCGGCCACGGTGCGCGGCCCCGGGCCCCGGGCGGCGCACTACGCCGGGCTGCTGCCGGCCCGCGGCGAGGAGTTCCGCGCCGTGTGGGACGCCCACCAGGCCGGCGTCCGCCCCGATGGGGTCAAGCACGTGCCTCGATCCCGGACCCGGCCCGCTGGACCTCGACTGCCAACGGCTGATCGACCCGGGCCAGTCCCCCTCCCTGCTGGTCTACCCGGCGGTTCCCGGCGGTGACAGCCGCGAGAAGCTCCGGCTGCTGTCCGTCCTGACCGCCCGGACCGCCTGCTGAGAGACGGCGCGGACCATCCGGACGCGGGGACGGG
>NZ_JBHWJL010000255.1:0-7755 GCF_042731495.1 Streptomyces sp. NPDC059853 | reverse complement strand
TCACCGCCTCCGGGGACGACGGACCACCCGTACGCCCCTCCCCCGGACCCGGCGCGGACACCGCACCAGCCGGCCCCGTACGGACCGGGGCCGCACGGCCCACCGCCTCCGGCGACGCTCCACCCGTGCGCGCCGCGGCTGCCCCCGGGGTGACCGGCGCGCCGCCGTCCCCCGCGCGGGCGGTGCTCTTCGGCCCCGCCGGTACGGGCGGCTGCGGCGCCGGCGGGCGGCCCGTACGCGGGGCGGCGGTCGCCGGGGCGGGCTGCGCGGCCCGGGGCGGGCCCGCACCCGCCGGCCCGTCCTCCGTCCGTCCGTCCGCCGGGCCCGGCGGTGTGGACACCGAACGGCCCCGCGCCGTGGGCACGGTGGCCGGACGCGGTGGGGGCGCGGGCGGGTGGGTCCGGGGCCGGAGCGGGGCCGGTGGTGCCGACGGTATCGGCGGGCTGTCCTCCGCGGGCGGTGCGGCGGACGCCTCGGGGGCCGGGCGGTCCACCGGGGCGGCGGCGGGCGGCTGCGGAGGGCGCGGGGGTGCGGGGGGTGCGGGCGGTGTGGCGGGCTGCTGCTGCCCCGGCTGGGTGCTCATCCCGTTCCCGCCCCTCCCGACCGGCCCTGCCCCGTCGCTGCTCATCACGGTCGTGGTCACTCTACGTGTACCGGTTCATCCAGTGGTACCGGGCGCCGGAGCAGGGAGCGTACCAACCCCGCGCCGGTTACCGGGTCTTCGTTCCGTCTCCGTCCGGCGGGCGGATCTGCGCGGTGATCCGGTCGATGTCACCGGCCGGCGGGGCCTCGCCGCCGAGGTCGAAGCCGAAACGGAGCACCAGGAGTTGGCCCGATCCGTCCGGTGCGGGGAAGACCACCGACTCGGCGTACGCCTCGATGCCCGCGCCGGTGGTGAGCCGCGTACGGATCCGGTAGCCGCGCTCCCCCGCCACCGTCGTCTCCTCCGCGAGCAGGGTCTGCTGCTCGCGGACCCCGTCGTAGGTGGCGGTGCCGAAGGACTCCTCGATGTGGGCGGTGATGTCGGCCTCGGCGGCCCGGCGCGGGTCGGCTCCCGCGGTGGCGTCGGCCGGGCCGAGGGAGGCGCCCGCCGTGACGCAGGAGCGGGCCGGGTCCGCCGGGCACGGGTAGGTGCCGGTGGTGACCAGCAGGCCCGGACCGGACGCCTCGGGGGGCTGTTCCTCCCAGCCGGGCAGGATCGGCAGCGCGAGGCCGCCGGGCCCTGGCCGGCTCAGCGGTGCCGCGCCCGCTTCCGCCTCGGGCCCGGGGCCGGGGCCGTGCCCCGGCCCCGGTTCGCTTCCGGGGCCGGGGCCGCTCGCCGGGGCGGTGGAGGCGTCCGTGCCGTCCGCGCTGTTGCCCAGCAGCAGGGCCCCGCCCGCCGCGAGGGCGGCCAGCATCAGTGCGCTGCCCACCGCGACCACGAGGGCCCCGCGCCGCCCCCGCGCGCCACCGGACGGCGGCTGCCGCGGCGGCCCGGGCCGGCCGGGCGGTGTGAGGGGCCCGGGCGCGGCCGGGGCGCGGGTCTCTCCGGTCCAGGCGGTGCCGTCCCACCAGCGTTCGGGTGCCGGGCCGTCACCGGCGTGGCCCGGGTCGGGGAACCATCCGGGAGCTGAAGAATCCGCACTCACGCCCGAGAACTTCTCACAGCATCGCGTCGCCCACCAGCGTCCGCGTGCTACAGCGGGGTGACATACGCCCCGGCGATGCCGCCGTCAACGAGGAATTCGGCGGCGTTGACGAACGAGGCGTCGTCGCTGGCGAGGAACGCGACGGCCGCGGCGATCTCCTCGGCCTCGGCGAACCGGCCGGCCGGGACGTGCACCAGGCGCCGGGCGGCCCGTTCCGGGTCCTTGGCGAACAGTTCCTTCAGCAGCGGGGTGTTGACCGGCCCCGGGCACAGCGCGTTGACCCGGATGCCCTCCCGGGCGAACTGCACGCCCAGTTCCCTGGACATGGCCAGGACGCCGCCCTTTGAGGCGGTGTAGCTGATCTGCGAGGTGGCCGCGCCCATCACGGCCACGAACGAGGCGGTGTTGATGATGGAGCCCTTGCCCTGCCGCCGCATGTAGGGGAGGGCGGCCTTGCAGCACAGGTAGACGGAGGTGAGGTTGACCTCCTGGACCCGGCGCCAGGCGTCGAGCCCCGTGGTGAGGATGGAGTCGTCGTCGGGGGGTGAGATCCCGGCGTTGTTGAAGGCGATGTCGACGGAGCCGTAGGTGTCGTCGGCGGTGCGGAACAGCGCCTCCACCTGCTCGGGGTCGGTGACGTCGGCGGCGACGTACAGTCCGCCGGTCTCCTCGGCGGCGGCCCGGCCCCGTTCGGCGTCGATGTCGGCGCACACCACGTGGGCGCCTTCGGAGGCGAGCCGGCGCGCGGTGGCCAGGCCGATGCCGGAGCCCGCTCCGGTGACGACGGCGGTGCGGTCCACCAGGCGGCGGCAGAGAGCGGTCTCCTCGGGCATGGGTCAGTTCTCCTCGGTGCTGATGAAGACGTTCTTGGTCTCGGTGAAGGCCACCAGCGCGTCGGGGCCGAGTTCGCGGCCGAGCCCGGACCGCTTGTAGCCGCCGAAGGGGGTGGTGTAGCGGACGCTGCTGTGGGAGTTGACGGAGAGGTTGCCGGCGGCGACGCCCCGGGCGACCCGGAGGGCGCGGCCCGCGTCGCGGGTCCACACCGAGCCGGCGAGGCCGTAGTCGGTGGCGTTGGCGAGCCGTACCGCCTCGGCCTCGTCCTCGAAGGGGGTGACGACGGCGACCGGGCCGAAGATCTCCTCGGTGGCGGTGCGTTCGTCCACCGTGTGCGCCTCCAGCACGGTCGCCGGGTACCAGTAGCCGGGGCCGGCGGGGACGGTGCCGCGGATGGCGGCGGGGGCGGTTTCGGGGACGTAGGAGCGGACGCGTTCGCGCTGGGCGGCCGAGACGAGCGGGCCCATGGCGGTGGCGGGGT
Organism: Streptomyces sp. NPDC059853; assembly: GCF_042731495.1. NCBI lineage: Bacteria > Bacillati > Actinomycetota > Actinomycetes > Kitasatosporales > Streptomycetaceae > Streptomyces > Streptomyces sp. NPDC059853. The sequence goes on along the minus strand of NZ_JBHWJL010000255.1, from coordinate 4,812 downwards.
CGGCGGGGTCGCCGACGGTGACGGCGTGCACGGCCGGTTCCAGGAGTTCCAGGAAGCGGTCGTAGACGGTGCGCTGCACCAGGATGCGGCTGCGGGCGCAGCAGTCCTGGCCGCTGTTGTCGAGGAAGGAGCCGGGGGCGGTGGCGGCGGCCCGCTCCAGGTCGGCGTCGGCGAAGACGATGTTGGGGCTCTTGCCGCCGAGTTCGAGGGTGACGGGTTTCACGGCGGCGGCGCAGCGGGCCATGATGCGGGTGCCGACGGCCGTGGAGCCGGTGAAGACGATCTTGGCGACGCCGGGGTGGTCGACGAGGGCGCCGCCGGTGGTGGGGCCGTCGCCGGGGAGGACCTGGAAGAGGTCCTCGGGCAGTCCGGCCTCGGTGGCGAGTCCGGCCAGCCGCAGCGCGGTGAGCGGGGTGTTCTCGGCGGGTTTCAGCAGCACGGCGTTGCCGGCGGCGAGGGCGGGGGCGGTGCCCCAGCCGGCGATGGGCAGCGGGAAGTTCCAGGGGGCGATGACGCCGACGACGCCGAACGGTTCGTGGAAGGTGAGGTCGATGCCGCCGGCGACCGGGATCTGCCGGCCGGTCAGGCGTTCCACTCCGCCGGCGGCGTACTCCAGGAGGTCGCGGACGTTGCCGGCCTCCCAGCGGGCGTTGCCGATGGGGTGGCCGGCCTCGCTCACCTCGATGGCGGCGAGTTCCTCCACCGCGCCGTCGACGGCGTCGGCGAAGCGGCGCAGCAGCCGGGCCCGGTCGGCGGGGGCGAGGGCGGCCCAGCGTTCCTGGGCCCGCGCGGCCCGGGTGACGGCGGCGTCCACCGCGCGGGGTCCGGTGGCGGGGACGGTGGCGATGGTCTCCTCGGTCGCCGGGTTGATCACCTCGTGCTCGTCCTGCACGTGTGGTGTGCTCCTTTCCCTCACAGGCGTTCGAAGGAGCGGTAGCGCTCCCAGTCGGTGACGGCGGTGTCGAAGGCGTTCTGCTCGACGCGGGCCAGGTTGAGGTAGTGCTCGACGACGTCGTCGCCGAAGGCGTCGCGGGCGAGGGTGCTGTTCTCCCAGAGGTCGGCGGCCTCGCGCAGGGTGGCGGGTACGGTGCGGGCGCCGGCCGTGTAGGCGTTGCCGGTGCAGGGGTCGGGGAGTTCGAGGCCCCGGTCCACGCCGTGCAGTCCGGCGGCGATCATGGCGGCGACGGCGAGGTAGGGGTTGACGTCGCCGCCGGGGAGGCGGTTCTCCATGCGGTGGGAGCGGCCGTGGCCGACGACGCGCAGGGCGCAGGTGCGGTTGTCGGGGCCCCAGGCGACGGCGGTGGGGGCGAAGGAGCCGGGCCGGAACCGTTTGTAGGAGTTGATGTTGGGGGCGTACAGCAGGGTGAGTTCGGGCAGGGCGGCGAGCTGTCCGGCGAGGAAGTGCCGCATGGTGGGCGACATGCCGTACGGGCCGTCGGGGTCGGCGAACACCGGCCGTCCCTCGCCGTCGCGCAGCGAGAAGTGGATGTGGCAGGAGTTGCCTTCGCGTTCGTCGTACTTGGCCATGAAGGTGAGCGCGTTGCCCTGCTGGGCGGCGATCTCCTTGGCGCCGGTCTTGTAGACGGTGTGCTGGTCGCAGGTGGTGAGGGCGTCCGCGTAGCGGAAGGCGATCTCGTGCTGGCCGAGGTTGCACTCGCCCTTGGCGGATTCGACGGTGAGTCCGGCGGCGCCCATCTCGTTGCGGATGCGGCGCAGCAGGGGTTCGACGCGTCCGGTGCCGAGGACGGAGTAGTCGACGTTGTACCGGTTGGCGGGGGTGAGGCCGCGGTAGCCGGCGTCCCAGGCCTGTTCGTAGGTGTTGTCGAAGACCATGAACTCCAGCTCGGTGCCGGCGTATCCGTGCCAGCCGCGTTCGGCGAGCCGGTCGATCTGGCGGCGGAGTATCTGCCGGGGTGAGGCGGTGACGGGGCTGCCGTCGTGCCAGGCGAGGTCGGCGATCATGAGGGCGCTGCCGGGGTGCCAGGGCAGCCGGCGCAGGGTGGCGGGGTCGCCGTGGAGGGCGAAGTCGCCGTAGCCGTTCTCCCAGGAGGCCATGGCGAAGCCGTCGACGGTGTTCATGTCGGTGTCGACGGCCAGCAGATAGTTGCAGCCCTCGGTACCGTGGTGCAGCACTTCATCGAGGAAGAACCGGGCGGCGAACCGCTTGCCCTGGAGTCTGCCCTGCATGTCGGTGAACGCGAGGACCACGGTGTCGAGTTCGCCGAGGTCCACCAGGGCCCGCAGTTCCTCGATGCTCAGCGGGGGTGTGGGTGCTGCCACGGGAGGGCCTCCTGTCGCTACCGCCGGAGGCCATAAGGTATCCATGCAGACCATTGATTGGGAAGTAGGTCGATGGACGACGTCAGCAGCGCGGCGGCGCCGGTGCCGCACGGCGCCCTGCCGCCCGGGGTGCTGCGCCCGGTGCGGGCCGGCAACGGTTTCGAGGAGGCGCTGGAGCAGATACTGCGGGTGCTGCGCCTGGGACTGGTACCGCCCGGCGGCCGGCTGCCGGCCGAACGGGAGCTGGCCGACCGGCTCGGCGTCAGCCGGGTCACGCTGCGCGAGGTGCTGAAGGTGCTCCAGGACGAGGGCCTGGTGGTCAGCCGGCGCGGCCGGTACGGCGGCACCTTCGTCCGGGAGCGGCCCGGGCCCGGCCGGGAGGCCGCGCACGGCGAACTGCGCCGCCGGCTGGCCGGGGTGGATGTGGAGGACGTGCTGCGGCTGCGCGAGGTGCTGGAGTCCGGGGCGGCCGGGCTGTGCGCGGCCGATCCGCCCGACCCGGCGCGCACCGAGCGGCTGCGCGCCGCGCTCGCCGCCACCCAGGAGGCGCCGCTGGCCGACTACCGGCGCGCCGACACCGCGCTGCACCTGGCACTCGCCGAGCTGAGCGGATCGCCGAGCCTGGCCGCCCAGTACGCGGCGGTGCGCGCCGAACTCAACGCGCTCCTGGACTGCATCCCGCTGCTGGTGCGCAATCTCGCCCACTCCCAGGAGCAGCACGCGGCCCTGGTGGCGGCGGTGCTGGCGGGCGACGCGGACGCCGCCCGGGAGACCGCCCGCGAGCACTGCGCCGGGACCGCGGCCCTGCTGCGCGGCTTCCTCACCTGACCCGCGCACCCCGGGTGTTTACCGCTGTTTTACGCAACGGTCTTGCGCCGCGCGCACTGTGGCGGCAAAGGTATGCCGCCACACCATTGCGGCGCGAGGCAGGAGCGGCCCATGTCGGACGGAACCCAGCTACCCCCCACCGCACCGCCGGGGACCGCGCCCGGCTCCGGCGCGCGGGAGGCGTATCTGAGCCGGCGCGCCCTGCGCGGCGGCAGCGCGGGCCCGCTGCTGCTCACCGGGCTCGGCGTGGCGTACGTCGTCTCCGGCGACTACGCCGGCTGGAACTTCGGCCTCGCCGAGGGCGGGTTCGGCGGCCTGGCCATCGCCGCGCTGCTGATGGGCCTGATGTACGCGGCCCTGGTCTTCGCCACCGCGGAACTCGCCGCCATCCTGCCCACGGCCGGCGGCGGCTACGGCTTCGCCCGCCGGGCGCTGGGCCCCTGGGGCGGCTTTCTGACCGGCACCGCCATCCTCATCGAGTTCGTGCTGGCCCCGGCCGCCATCTCCATCTTCATCGGCGACTACATCGAATCGCTCCACCTCTTCGGGCTCACCTCCGCCTGGCCGGTCTATCTGGGCTGCTTCGTGGTGTTCATCGCCATCCATCTGTGGGGCGTGGGCGAGGCGCTGCGCTTCTCGCTGGTGGTCACCGCGGTCGCCGTCGCCGCGCTGCTGATCTTCGTCCTCGGCGCCCTCAGCGACTTCGAGGCCGGCTCCCTCAACGACATCCCCGTGGACACCACCGCCTTCGGCGCCACCTCCTGGCTGCCGTTCGGGCTGCTCGGCATCTGGGCGGCATTCCCGTTCGGCATGTGGTTCTTCCTCGGGGTGGAGGGCGTCCCGCTGGCCGCCGAGGAGGCCCGCGACCCGGCCCGTACCCTGCCGCGCGCCATGGCCGCGGCGATCGGCATCCTCGCGGTGCTCGCCCTGCTGACCTTCCTGGCCGCCGCCGGGGCGGGCGGCTCTGCCGCCCTGATGGACGCCGGGAACCCGCTGGTGACCGCGCTCCAGGAGGACGGCGAGCCGACCGCGCTGAGCCGGTTCATCAACTACGCGGGCCTGGCCGGTCTGGTGGCCTCCTTCTTCTCCCTGGTGTACGCGGGCTCCCGGCAGTTGTTCGCGCTCTCCCGGGCCGGCTATCTGCCGCGCTTCCTCTCCCTGACCAGCCGCCGCAAGGCCCCCTACCTGGGGCTGCTGATCCCCGGCGCGATCGGCTTCGGCCTGGCGGCGGCCACCGGCAACGGCGACACCATGCTGAACGTCGCGGTCTTCGGCGCGGCCATCTCGTACGCGCTCATGAGCCTGTCCCACATCGTGCTGCGCCGCCGCGAGCCCGACCTCCACCGCCCCTACCGCACCCCCGGCGGGGTGCTCACCTCCGGCACCGCCTTCGTGCTGGCCCTGGCCGCGCTCGTGGCGACCTTCCTGGTGGACCGGGAGGCGGCACTGATCGCGCTGGGGGTGTATGTGGTGGCGATCGGCTACTTCGGCTTCTACTCTCGGCACCGGCTGGTCGCGGCGGCCCCCGAGGAGGAGTTCGCCGCGCTCGCGGCGGCGGAGGCCGAACTCCGCCGGGACCGCGCGGCCACCCCGTCCCCCGGCCCGGAGCGTCCTCTGTGAGCACACCCCCGCTGATCGGCATCAGCACCTATCTGGAACCCGCCGCCCGCTGGCGGGACTGGAACCTGCCCGCCGCGCTGCTGC
>NZ_JBHWJL010000254.1:0-7758 GCF_042731495.1 Streptomyces sp. NPDC059853 | reverse complement strand
GCCCGCGGGGGCGCCCCGGACGACGGCTGGGCGATGACGCGCGGAGTGGCCGCGTCGCCGTCCTGACTGCTCACGGCGGCGGTATCGGGGCCCGATGGCACGGTCGTGGCCTTCCTGCAGATCGAGCGGTACTGAGGTGACGGTACCTCGAATACCGCGCGCGGCAGTGGTCGCAGCGGTGTTCAGCACGCTGCGGGACCGGGGCCCGGTGCCCTTCGGGCCGACCTGGGACCCGCTGGCTGCGGGTCGACCGAGAGCCGTTGTCTACTGAGCAACCGGGCCCCACCCGGGTCGCACCAGCCGGCCGGACGAACCCTTCCGCCCCCGTGCCGCGGGCGCTGGACCTGGCTCCCAGTGACGGGGCGCCCTATGGCGGCGCCCCACCCTCTGGCCCAGCGGCGTTCGACGACTGCGCGGAAAGAGCGCCGGCCGGACGTCCTGTGGTGGACCCGGCCGAACCTACCGTCCGCCGACCGCCGCCTGTCAACACTCGTGTGACCTGGGGTTTCTCAGGAAAACTCCAGGTCAGTGCCAGCCTGGCCGCCGTGGGCGACCGACGCAGCGCACGTCGTTCGGCGGTATGCGGCGGGCCGCGGGATCACTCGTTCAGCCGGTCGTACACGATCTGCCCGGCCACCACGGTACGCAGGCACTCGGGCACCGGTGTTCCGGGGGTGAGGTCCGGCAGCCCGGGCGTGGCGGCCCGCGGGTCGGTGGACCAGCGGGCGATCCGGTCGTCGGGGGTCTGGATGATCAGCTCCCCGGTCCGCCACACCGCGTAGTCGGCGGGCGCGCCTGGCACCAGGGCGCCCGCGTCGTCCCGGCCGATCGCCCGCCAGCCGCCCCGGGTGTGCGCGGCGAACGCGGCCCGGACCGAGACCCGGTGCCCGGGCGTGCGGTGGAAGGCGGCGGCGCGCAGGGTGCCCCACGGGTCGAGCGGGGTGACCGGCGCGTCGGAGCCGAGCGCCAGCGGCACGCCGGCGCGCAGCAGGGCGGCGTACGGGTTGAGGGTGCGGGCCCGCTCGGCGCCGAGGCGCTGGGCGTACATGCCCTCCTCGCCGCCCCAGGCCGCGTCGAAGGCGGGCTGGACGGAGGCGGTGAGGGCGAGTTCGGCGAAGGCGGCGATGTGGTCGCCGGTGAGCAGCATGGCGTGTTCCACGCGGTGCCGCAGCGCCCGCACCCGGGTGAGACCGACCTGCTCGGCCGCGGCGCGTACGCCCTCGGTGACGGAGGTGAGCGCCGCGTCGCCGATGGCGTGGAAGCCCGCTTGGAGGCCGGCCTCGGTGCAGGCGGCGACGTGGGCGGCGATGGTGCGCGCGTCCAGGTGGGCGGTGCCGGTGTGGTCGGCGTCCTGGTAGGGGGCGTGCAGATGGGCGGTGTGGGAGCCGAGGGAGCCGTCGGCGAAGAAGTCGCCGCCGGCGCCGGTCGCGCCGAGTTCGCGCACCCGGGCGGCGTCCTTGGCGCCGGTGACCAGCTCGCCCCAGTAGCCGACGACCCGCGGCCCCGGCTCGGCCCCGGCCAGGGCGAGCAGCGCGGTGAAGTCGTCCTCGCTGGAGATGTCGGGTCCGGCGCACTCGTGCAGGGTGCCGATGCCCAGCGCGGCGGCGCGGCGCAGGGTGGCCCGCTGGGCGTCGGCGCGCTGCGCGTCGGTGAGGGCGTCGTCGGCGGCGTGCCGCACCGCGTGGTGGGCGTCGCCGGTGAGCGGTCCGTCCGCGCGGTAGCCGGCGAGCGCGGTGACGCCGGGCACCAGGTCGAGCAGCGCGGTCGTCGCGAGCGCGGAGTGCGCGTCGACGCGGCTGAGGTAGAGCGGGCGGTGCCCGGCGGCCTCGTCGAGTGCGGCGCGGGTGGGCGGACGCCCGCCGGGCCAGCCCGAGGCGTCCCAGCCGTGGCCGAGCAGCACCGCGCCCGCGGGGCGGTCGGCGGCGTACGCGCGGATGCGCTCCAGGGCCTCGGCCGGGGTGGCGGAGCCGGTCAGGTCGAGGCCGGTGAGCGCGAGTCCGGTGGCGGTGGTGTGCACATGGGCGTCGGTGAAGGCGGGGGTGACGAGGGCGCCGTCGAGGTCGACGACCTCGTCGGCGGTGGCGGCGAGCGAGTCGGCGGCGCCCTCGGAGCCGACCCAGGCGACGCGGTCGCCCTCGACGGCCATCGCGGTGGCGAACGGGTCGGCGGGGCTGTGCACCTCGCCGCGGCGCAGCAGGACGGTCCGGGGACGTCCCGGGGTGGAGCTGTCGGTCATGGGCTCCAGTCTCCCCGGTGCGGGGGACGGGCTCAGATCCGGGGCGGGCGGGCCTCGTACGGGGTGGAGAGGACGACGGTGGTGCGGGTGGAGACGCCGGCCAGCGAGCGGACCCGGGCGAGCAGGTGTTCCAGTTCGATGGGGGTGGCCACCCGGACCTTCAGGATGTAGTTCTCGTCGCCGGCGACGCTGTGGCACGCCTCGATCTCGGGGACCTCGGCGAGGCGTTCGGCGATGTCGTCGGGGGCGCTGGGGTCGAACGGTTTGACGGAGATGAACGCCGTCAGCGCCAGGTCGATGGCCTGGGGGTCGACGATGGCGCTGTAGCCGCGGATGACGCCGCGCTGCTCCAGGCGGCGGACCCGCTGGTGCACGGCCGAGGTGGAAAGCCCGGTGGCCTTTCCGAGGTCCGTATAGCTCATCCGCCCGTCCTTGACGAGCAACTCCACGATCCGGCGATCCAGTTCCTCCACGGTGCGTAACCTACCGGACGCGGGCGGGCCCGGGGGCCGCCGCGGAGCGGGAGGTAGGGTGCGGGGGTGTCTTCCGCTATCGAACTGGTGATCTTCGACTGCGACGGGGTGCTGGTGGACAGCGAGCCCCTGGCGCTGCGGGTGTGTGTGGAGCTGGGCGCCCAGCTGGGCTGGCCGCTGACCGAGCGGGAGATCGTCGACCGCTTCCTGGGGCGCTCGGAGCGTTCGGTGACCGCGCAGGTCGCGGAGCGGCTGGGCCAGGAGGCGGCGGCCCGGTGGAACGCGCTGTACCGGGCCCGGCTCGCGGAGGCGATCGACACCGAGCTGCTGCCGGTGCCGGGCGTGGTGGAGGCGCTGGACGCGATCGTGCTGCCCTCGTGCATCGCCTCCAGCGGTTCGCACGAGAAGATGCGCCGCACGCTGGGCCGCACCGGGCTGCGGGAGCGGTTCGAGGGGCGGATCTTCAGCGCCTCCGAGGTGGCGCGCGGCAAGCCGGAGCCGGATCTGTTCCTGCACGCGGCCGAGCGGCTCGGGGTGGACCCGGCGCGCTGCGCGGTGGTGGAGGACAGCCAGTACGGGGTGCGGGCGGCGCGGGCGGCCGGGATGCGGGCCTTCGGGTACGCGGGCGGGCTGACCCCGGCGGAGTGGCTGGCGGGGGCGGACACGGTGGTGTTCGAGGACATGCGGAAGCTGCCCGAGCTGCTGCGGGCCGCGGCGCGGGGCTGAGCGCCTGGGGCTGAGCGCGGGCGGGGACGACCGCGCGGCTGCCCTCGGGGGATGATGCCGCATCCACCGATCGGGGGATGCGAGGTCTGGCCCGGCGGGCGATGTGGCCGGGGTGGTGGCCGCGGAACCCTGGGGCCATGGCGATCATCGAGGTCAGCGGGCTGCGCAAGCGATACGGCGGCAGGCCCGTGGTGGACGGGGTCACGTTCTCCGTCGACGAGGGGGAGATCTTCGGGATCCTCGGTCCCAACGGCGCGGGCAAGACCACCACGGTGGAGTGCGTCGAGGGGCTGCGGGTGCCCGACGAGGGCCGGGTCCGGGTCGCGGGTCTCGACCCGCTGGCGGACCGCCGGGAGGTCACCGAGCTGCTGGGGGCGCAGCTCCAGCAGAGCGCGCTCCAGCCCAAGATCACGGTGCGGGAGGCCCTGGAGCTGTACGCCTCGTTCTACCGGCGGCCGGCCGCGTGGCAGCCGCTGGCGGAGCGGCTGGGGCTGGCGGAGCGGCTGGACGTCCGGTTCGCGAAGCTGTCGGGTGGTCAGCAGCAGCGGCTCTTCATCGCGCTGGCGCTGATCGGCAGTCCCCGGGTGGTGGTGCTCGACGAGCTGACCACCGGGCTCGATCCGCACGGCCGGCGCGAGACCTGGCAGCTGATCGAGGAGGTGCGGGACTCGGGGGTCACCGTGCTGCTGGTGACGCACTTCATGGAGGAAGCGCAGCGGCTGTGCGACCGGGTGGCGGTGATCGACGGGGGCCGGGTCGCCGCGCTGGACACGCCGGACGGGCTGATCGGGCGCTCGGCGGCGTCCACGGTGATCTCCTTCGTGCCGTCCCGGCCGCTGAGCGACGACGAGCTGGCCGGGCTGCCGCTGGTGCGCTGGGAGCGGCGCAAGGACGACCGGCTGGTGATCGAGGGCGACGACGCCTCCGCCAACGCGGTCATCGCGCTGCTGGCCCGGCAGCGGATCGCGGTGCGGCACCTGCGCGTCACCGACGCCACTCTGGACGACGCCTACCTCGGGCTGACCGCCCACGCGAAGGAGAGCTGACATGGCGACCACTCACGCGCCCCGCGCGTCACGGGCGGTGCTGAGGAGCGAGTTCCGGCTGTTCACCCGGGAGCCGGGGGCGATCTTCTGGATCCTCGTCTTCCCCACCGCGCTGACCGCGATCCTGGGGCTGATCCCGGCGTTCCGTGAGGCGAGCGAGGACCTGGACGGCCGGCGGGTGATCGACCTGTACGTACCGGTGGCGGTGCTGCTGTCGATGATCGTGGCCGGGGTCCAGTCCATGCCCGCGGTGCTCTCCGGCTACCGGGAGCGGGGCATCCTGCGCCGGCTGTCGGCGACCCCGGCCCGGCCGCAGAGCCTGCTGACGGCGCAGCTGGTGCTGCACGGGACGGCGGTCGCGGTGTCGGTGCTGCTGGCCCTGGTGGTCGGCCGGCTGGCCTTCTCGGTGCCGCTGCCGGACCAACTGGCGGGCTATCTGCTCGCGGTGCTGCTCACCGGGGCCGCCGCGCTGGCGCTGGGAGCCGTCATCACGGCCCTGTCCCGGACGACCAAAATCGCGCAGACTGTGGGGACGGTCGTCTTCTTCCCGGCGATGTTCACCGCCGGGGTGTGGCTGCCGGTGCAGACCATGCCGGACGCCTTGCGCGAGATCGTGCAGCTCACCCCCTTCGGTGCCGCCTCCCAGGCCCTCGACCAGGCGGCGACCGGGGCGTGGCCGGCCTGGTCGCATCTGGGGGTGACGGCGCTGTGGGCGGTGGTGCTGACGGCCGTGGCGATCCGCCGGTTCCGCTGGGAGTAGCGGTGAGCGGGTGCGGGGGCCGCAGCTGCAGGAATCCATGCGGAAGGGCATGACAGTGACCCGGATGACGGTCGAGGAAGGCTGGCAGCGGTGGTACCGCTGGGCGCCCTACGGGACGCTCGGGCTGAGTTCGCTGATGGCACTCCTCACGTACGGGGTCATCACCACGGCCCGGGGGCTGTACGCGGGGGCGGTGCTGCTGGCCGCCGCGCTCGCCCTCCAGCTGTGGCGGGGCCGTACGCTGCGGCGCGGTGACCCGCCGGGGGCGGTGTCCGGCCAGGTGTACTTCTGGACCAGGACCGCGCTCGCCTTCGCCTTCAACTGGGTGAACCCGCTGTTCGGTATCTACGCGGTGCTGGGGTACTTCGACGCGGACCGGCTGCTGCCCCGGCGGGCCGTGCGGGCCGGGCTGCTGACGACGGCGGTCATCATGGCCGGCTCCAACATCGGGGGGTTTCCGCTCCAGGACGCGATGGGCTGGGTCATGTTCGCGGCGCTGTTCGCGCTGCACGGCTCGCTCACCCTGGTGTTCGGCCATTTCGCGGAGCGGGAGGAGGAGCGCAGCCGGGCGAGGGCTGCCGCCATCGAGGAGCTGGAGCGCACCAACACCCGGCTGGAACAGGCCCTGCGGGACAACGCCGCCCTGCAGAACATGCTGGTGGTCCAGGCGCGCGAGGCCGGTGTCACCCAGGAGCGGCAGCGGCTGGCCGCCGAGATCCACGACACCATCGCCCAGGGGCTGACCGGGATCATCACCCAGCTCCAGGCGGCCACGGCGACCAGCGACGAGGCCACCTCCCGGGCGCATGTGGCACGGGCCGCGACCCTGGCCAGGGCCAGTCTGGGCGAGGCTCGCCGCTCCGTGCAGAACCTGGGCCCCGGGGCGCTGGAGCACCACAGCCTGCCCGAGGCGCTGAAGAAGGCGGTCGACGGCTGGACGGAGGAGTTCGCGGTGCCCGCCACCTTCACCATCACCGGCACCGTGGAGCCGCTGCACGAGGAGGTCGAGGCGACATTGCTGCGGATCGCGCAGGAGGCCCTGGCCAACGCCGGGCGGCACGCGGGGGCGGGCCGGGTCGGGGTGACCCTGTCCTACATGGACGACGAGGTGACGCTGGACGTCCGCGACGACGGCCGGGGGTTCGATCCGGCGGCGCCCCGGTCCCCGGGCCGCCCCGGCGGCTTCGGCCTCGGCGGCATGCGGGCGCGCGCGGCGCGGCTGGCCGGCACGGTGGACGTCGAATCCGAGCCCGGCCAGGGCACGGCGGTCTCCGCTCGCGTACCGTTGGTCCGCCATGGCTGATCACCTCCCCATCTCCCTGCTGATCGTGGACGACCACCCGGTCGTCCGGGACGGACTGCGCGGCATGTTCGCCGCCTCCCCCGACTTCACGGTGCTCGGCGAGGCGGCGGACGGGCCCGCCGGGGTGGAGCTGGCCCAGCGGCTGGCGCCCGATGTGGTGCTGATGGATCTGCGGATGCCGGGCGGCGGCGGGGTCGCGGCGATCCGTGAGCTGGTCCGCCGCCGGCTGGGCAGCAAGGTGCTGGTGCTCACCACCTATGACACCGACTCCGACACCCTTCCGGCGATCGAGGCGGGGGCCACCGGCTATCTCCTCAAGGACACCCCGCGCGACGAGCTGTTCGCGGCGGTGCGCGCGGCGGCGGAGGGCCGCACCGTGCTCTCCCCCGCGGTCGCCACCCGGCTGGTCTCCCGGGTGCGCGAGCCGGTCGGTGAGGCGCTGAGCACCCGGGAACGCCAGGTGCTGGGCCTGGTCGCCAAGGGCAGCTCCAACCGGGAGATCGCGGCCGAACTGTTCATCAGTGAGGCGACGGTGAAGACGCATCTCGCCCACCTGTACACCAAGCTGGGCGTCAATGACCGGGCGGCGGCGGTGGCCACCGGCTACGAACGGGGCATCCTGGGCTGACCACCGGGCCAGGCCCCGCCACGGGACGTCGGGAGCGGAACGCCCGGCGGAGACCGGCGTACCCGGCCCGCCGCTCACGGCGGGGCAACCGGGCCCAGCCCGGTCCGCACCCCCGCCGGACCCCGGCCTGCTTGCCCGGCCCGCTCCCGCCGGGACCACCCATCGCCGTGCAGACACCGGAACGGCGCCGGTTCACCCCGCCACCAGCCCCCGCGCTCCCGTCCGGCCCATCCGCCGGAACCGCCCACCGCCGAGCAGGGACCGGCTCACCCCGCCACCAGCTCCCGGCACGCTGTGTCCGGCCCACCCGCCGGGCGGGCGTGGGCCGGGTGGGCGCGGCAGGAACGGCGGCGGTTCAGACGGTCGCCGGCTCCAGGCGGGCTCCGGCCGCCATCCGCTCCGCGGCCTCGCCCAGTTGCCGGGCGAGCGCGAGGCCGTCCGGGGCCAGGACCGTGGCCAGCACGCCGGGGCCCGGCAGCGGGGCCAGCACGGCGGCCGGGCCCGGCAGGGCCACCGCCACCGGTTCCTTCCACCGCTCCGGGTCCACCACCAGCAGCTGGCCCACCGCCCGGTGGTCGCCGAGGAC
>NZ_JBHWJL010000253.1:0-7801 GCF_042731495.1 Streptomyces sp. NPDC059853 | reverse complement strand
GTTCACCGCCGTCGCCGCCGGGTGCCGGGACCTGCTCGGGGGGGCCGCTCTGGGACGGCGGCGCGGCCGGCGGGGCGGCCGGCTGCTGCGGCGCGGGCACGGTCTGCTCGCTGCGCGGCTGCTCCTCCTCCGCCGTCTCCTGCGCCTCCTCGGCGCTCTCCTCCGGCGTCGCCGCGTCCTCGCCCGGCTCACCGGCCGGGTCGTCCGCGCCGCCGACACCCGCGCTGGGCTCGGTCTCGCCCGCGGTCTCCTCGCCCTCGTCCTCGGCCTCCTCCGCGTTCTCCAGCGGCTGGCCGGGCAGGTGGTTGCGCGGCGGCTCGCCGGGCTCGGGCAGCCGGGCGATCTGCGAGGACCGCACCGCGCCGCCCAGCACCGCGCCGATGAGCAGCGCCAGACCGATCAGCACGGTGGCCATGATCGCCCCGCGCCGCAGCACCCGGCGGCGCAGCTCGCTCAGCGGGGCGCGCGGGCCCAGGGTGCGCCACGCCTCGCCGGCCAGCCGCGCGTCCAGCGAGTACACCGGGGCGCCCGCGATGATCAGCGGGCTCCAGGCGGCGAGCAGGATGAGGTCGGGGGTGTCGTAGACGGGGCCGCTGCGCCAGGCCACCGTGACCAGCAGCGCCAGCGACAGCGCGGCGCCGATGGCGGCGGCGCACCGCTGCCACAGGCCGAAGATGGTCAGCACACCGACCACGATCTGGGTGAAGGCGACGGTGAGCCCGGCGGCCACCGGGTGGTTCAGCGCCCAGCTGTGCAGCGGGGCCGCCACCGCCCACGGCTCCAGCGAGGAGAGCCAGGTGACCATCGAGCCGCGCTCGCCGCCGTCGAAGTACACCGGGTCGGTGATCTTGCCCATGCCGGCCGAGATGGCGAGGAAGCCGAGCAGGAAGCGCAGCGGCAGCAGCACCACGCCCAGGTCGAGCCGGCGGTCGGGCTTGAACGCCTGCCGGGCGTCGGACGCGCGCCCGACCGTGTCCGGCCGGCCGTCGTGCTGCCCGTCCCGGCCGCCGTCGTCCGCGGCGCCCGCGCCGAAGGCGGGCGGCTCCTTGACCGGCGGCAGCAGCTGGGTCTCGTCGGCGCCGCGGCGCGGCACCGGAACCGCGCCGAGGACCGCCGGGTCGAGCCGGGGCAGCACCTGGGTGGCCGGCCCGTCCGGCGCGGACGCGAGCGGGCGGGGGCGCTCCCGTACGGCGGTGGCGGTCGCGGTCGCCAGCAGCGAACTCATGCCCGCCGCACCGGCGGCGCCCGCTCCGGACAGCACGACGGGGCGACGCCTGCCGGGGGGCGCCGAGGTGGGTAGCTCCACCCGGAAGCTCGCGTGGTTCACGATCACTTGAGCGGGATCGCACGGCACCTTCACCGTGGAGAGCACCGACGGCTCGTCCTCGAAGAAACCGCGCGGCGTCCCCCCAGCGGGTGGGCGGTGTGTTCTGGTGTCCACACTCATCTAACCGAGTGACAGAGGTTTAAGACACTGCCTTGACCCGAGGAATGTGTCCGCGACCCGTCAAGTACCCGTCAAGTGACGGGTGATGGGCGCCGCCGCGCGCCTCACCGCCGCGCGCGGGCCGCCTCGTACAGCACGATGCCCGCCGCCACACCGGCGTTCAGCGACTCCGCCTCACCCGGCATCGGGATCCGCACCCGCACATCGCACACCTCGCTGACCAGGCGCGACATGCCCTTGCCCTCGCTGCCGATGACGATCACCACCGGGCCGTCCAGCACATCGAGATCGCCGAGTTCGGCCTCGCCGTCGGCGGCGAGACCGACGACCTGGAGCCCGGCCTTCTGGTACGCCTGAAGTGCCCGGGTCAGGTTGGTGGCGCGGGCCACCGGCGTACGCGCCGCCGTACCGGCCGACGTCTTCCACGCCCCGGCGCTCATCCCGGCCGCGCGCCGCTCGGGCACCACCACGCCGTGCCCGCCGAACGCCGTCACCGACCGCACCACCGCACCCAGGTTGCGCGGGTCGGTCACCCCGTCCAGCGCCACGATCAGCGGCGTCTCGTGCGCGTCGTACGCGCCGGCCGGCAGGTCGTCCGGGTGCGCGTACTCGTAGCTCGGCACCTGGAGCACGACGCCCTGGTGGTTGAGCCCGTTCGTCATCCGGTCCAGTTCGGCGCGCGGCGCCTCCATCAGATGGATGCCGCCGCGCTCCATCGCCACCTTCACGGCGTCGGTGACCCGGTCGTCGCTGTCGATGAACTGCTGCACGTACAGCGTGGTCGCGGGCACGCCCTCACGCAGCGCCTCCAGCACCGGGTTGCGGCCCACCACCATCTCGGAGGCGGGACGGCGCCTGGCCTGCTGCGGCTTGTTGCCCTGCTTGCGGGCCTTGAGCGCGGCGGCCCGCTGCTTCGCGTGCCCCTTGCGCATCTCGGCGGGCGGCGTGGGGCCCTTGCCCTTCAGCGCGCGGCGGCGCTGGCCGCCGCTGCCGACCTGGGCGCCCTTCTTGTTGGACGTGCGGCGGTTGGGATTGCCTGCCATGGGTTACGTTCCTCGATGCTTGCGTTGTGGGGCGGTCGGTGGGCCGGGCGCGCTCAGCCCAGCTCCCACCGGGGCCCGTCGGGGGTGTCCTCGATGACCAGCCCGGCGGCGGTCAGCTCGTCACGGATGGCGTCCGCCGTGCCGTAGTCCTTGCGTGCGCGGGCCGCCGTACGCTGCGCGAGCACCAGCCGCACCAGCGCGTCGACGGTGCCCGTCAGCTCCTCGCCCCGGTCGCCGCCCCCGTGCCAGCCGGCGTCCAGCGGATCCATGCCCAGCACTCCCAGCATCGCACGGACCTGCCCGGCCAGCGAAGCGACCGACTCCTTGTCGCCCTCGGCCAGCGCCGCGTTGCCCTGCCGCACCGTGGTGTGCACGGCGGCCATGGCCTGCGGGACGCCCAGGTCCTCGTCCATCGCGGTGGCGAAGTCCTCGGGCACGGCGGCGGCCGGGGCGATGTCCCCGACCCGCTCGGCGGCCCGGTGCAGGAAGCCCTCGATACGCGAGAAGGCGGCGTCCGCCTCCGCCAGCGCGGCCTCGCTGTACTCGATGGTGGAGCGGTAGTGCGGGGTGCCCAGGTAGTAGCGCAGCACGATGGGCCGCCAGCGGGTGATCATGTCGGCCACCAGCACCGAGTTCCCGAGCGACTTGCTCATCTTCTCGCCGCTCATGGTCACCCACGCGTTGTGCACCCAGTACGCGGCGAAGGCGTCGCCGTACGCCCGGGACTGGGCGATCTCGTTCTCGTGGTGCGGGAAGACCAGGTCGATGCCGCCGCCGTGGATGTCGAAGGCCGAGCCGAGGTACTTGTGCACCATGGCCGAGCACTCCAGGTGCCAGCCGGGCCGGCCCCGGCCCCACGGGGTGTCCCAGCTGGGCTCGCCCGGCTTGGCGGCCTTCCACATGGCGAAGTCGCGCGGGTCGCGCTTGCCCGTCTCCCCCTCGCCCGAGGGCTGGAGCAGCTGGTCCAGGTCCTGGTTGGAGAGCCCGAGGTAGCCGGGGAAGCTGCGCACGTCGAAGTAGACGTTGCCGTCCGCCGCGTAGGCGTGGCCCTTGCCGATCAGCACCCGCATCATCTCGACCATCTCCGGGATGTGGCCGGTGGCGCGCGGCTCGTAGGTGGGCGGCAGGCAGCCGAGCGCGTCGTAGGCGTCGTTGAACGCCCGCTCGTTGGCGTAGCCGATCGCCCACCAGGGAACGCCGGACTCGGCGCTCTTGGCGATGATCTTGTCGTCGATGTCCGTCACATTGCGGATGAAGGTGACGTCGTAGCCCCGGTAGCCGAACCAGCGGCGCATGATGTCGAAGTTGAGGCCGGAGCGGATGTGGCCGATGTGCGGTGCGGCCTGCACGGTGGCGCCACACAGGTAGATCGAGACGCACCCGGGGACGAGCGGGGTGAAATCACGGATCTGCCGGGCGTCGGTGTCGTACAGGCGAAGAGTCACGCGTCCAGAGTAGTAGGCGCGCGGCTCGCCCCGCGCCGGTCGGCGCGGGGCGAGCGGCGATCGTTACGCGTGCGGCGGCCGGGCGGCCCGGCTCACACCCGGCCGACGACCTTGCGGGCGCTGATCCGCACCACCACCCGCTCGGCGTCCTCGCCGGCGGAGGGGTTGAACTCGGCGTACGGCTTGCCCGTGTACTTCACGGACAGCTGGTCGATCAGCTCCTGGCCGCCCTCGGTGGTGAGGGTGGCGGTGCCGCGGATCTCGGCGTACGTGTAGGGGTTGTCGAACGGCTGGACCTGCACCGTGACCCGGGGGTCGCGGCGCAGGTTCTTCTCCTTCTGCCGGCCGACGGTGGTGGAGATGAGCACGTCGTCACCGTCCCGGGCGACCCAGACCGGGGACAGCTGGGGGCTGCCGTCGGGCTGGATGGTGGCGATGGTGACGAAGACCGGGCCGTCGAGCATGTCCTTGAGCTTGTCGGGGAGTTCCGCTGCCACGTTGGCTCCTTTGCCTGGTACGGGAGTTGGTTGACCGATACGGACGGGAAGAACGCCACGCGGCGTCCACCGTAGTCCCGGTCCGGCCCGGTGGGGCGGATCAGCGGGCGAAAAGCAGCGCCGTGGCGATCGCGGCCAGGCCCTCGCCGCGTCCGGTGAGGCCGAGCCCGTCGGTGGTGGTGCCGGAGACGGAGACCGGGGCGCCGACCGCCTCGGACAGCGCCCGCTGGGCCTCGTCCCGGCGGGTGCCGATCTTGGGGCGCACGCCGATGACCTGGACGGCCACATTGCCGATGGTGAAGCCCTCGGCGCGGACGATGCGGGCCGCCTCGCCCAGCAGCCGCACCCCGGAGGCGCCGGCCCACTCGGGGCGGCCGGTGCCGAAGTGGGCGCCGAGGTCGCCGACACCGGCGGCGGAGAACAGCGCGTCGCAGGCGGCGTGCGCGGCGACGTCACCGTCGGAGTCACCGGCGAGCCCGGCACCGGCGCCGGGCCAGTGGAGTCCGGCGCACCACAGGGGGCGGCCCTCCTCGAAGGGGTGCACATCGGTGCCGATGCCGGTCCTGGGGAGGCCGGGGAAGGTGTCGGTGTCAGTAGCCATCGGTGATCCTTCTGCGGGCGAGCACGGCCTCGGCGAGGACGAGGTCGAGCGGGCGGGTGACCTTGAACGCCTCCTCGTGGCCCGGCACCAGCACCACGGGCAGCCCGAGGCGTTCGACCATCCCGGCGTCGTCGGTCGCGCCTCCCTCGCCGCCGAGCCCGGCCAGCCGCCGATGGGCGTCCAGCAGGACGTCGGGGGCGAAGCCCTGCGGGGTCTGGACGGCGCGCAGCAGCGCGCGGTCGGGGGTGCCGGTGACGGGCACCGGCTCCCCTCCCCGGGAGGTACCCCCGGGCCCGGGGGCGGCGATCTGCTTGACGGTGTCGGTGAGGGGCAGGGCCGGGACGACGGCGGGGGCGCCGTCGCGGACGGCGCGGGCCACCGCCTCGGTGGTGTCGACCGGGACGAGGGGGCGGGCGGCGTCGTGGACCAGCACCACGTCGGCGTCGGCGGGCAGGGCGGCCAGGCCCAGCCGTACCGATTCCTGGCGGGTGGTGCCGCCGGGGACGACGTGGAGGGCGACGGGGCGCGGGAGCGGGTGCTCGTCGAGCAGGGCGCGTACGCCCTCGGCGCCATCGGGCGGGGCCACCACGATCACCGTGGCGACGGAGCGGGCGGCGGCCATGGCGCGGACCGCGTGGACGAGGATCGGTACCCCGTTCAGCAGCCGCAGGGCCTTGGGGATCCCGGGGCCGAGCCGCACTCCGCGGCCCGCGGCGGGGATGATGACGGCGGTGTGGGGGGCGGCGGGGGCGGGGGCGATGTCTGACATTGGCACCGTGAGAGGTTTGTTTCCAGGGCGGGAGTGGGTATGGCCACAGCGTGCCGGGCTTCACCCGATCGGACCCTTCCGTGACACCGGTCGAGCCAACCGCCGCCCGGCACACCGCTTGGGGAACGAGAACGTACGGGTGCCGTACATGCCGCAGCGCCCGTTCGGCACGTGCTGTGCCTTCGGGCGCTGGGGCAAGCCGGCCCTGGTGCTCGGTTCTCCGGAGACCGCGATGGGGTGCGGTGTCCGGGGGTGGTGGTCCGAGAGTTCAGGGGGTACGGACCGGGGTGACGGTCAGGACGCGAGGACCTCGTCGAGGAGGCTTTCGGCCTTGTCCTCGTTGGTGCTCTCGGCGAGTGCCAGTTCGCTGACGAGAATCTGCCGTGCCTTGGCCAGCATGCGCTTCTCACCTGCGGAGAGGCCGCGCTCGCGCTCACGGCGCCACAGGTCGCGGACGACCTCGGCGACCTTGATGACGTCACCGGAGGCGAGCTTCTCCAGATTTGCCTTGTAGCGGCGGGACCAGTTGGTGGGCTCCTCGGCGTACGGCGCGCGCAGCACCTCGAAGACCCGGTCCAGACCTTCCTGCCCCACGACATCGCGCACACCGACGAGTTCGGCATTGTCGGCAGGTACGCGTACTTCGAGGTCGCCCTGGGCGACCTTCAGAACCAAGTAGAGCTTGTCTTCGCCTTTAATCTGGCGAGTTTCGATAGCCTCGATCAACGCGGCCCCGTGATGGGGATAGACCACGGTGTCGCCAACCTTGAACGTCATGTGACAGGTACCCCTTCCGTGGCTTTCCAGGGTAACACGGCCCGGCACCCTTCTGAATGACGTTTTCGCAGGTCAGACCATATCTCGGGGGTTGACAAGCGCGCCACCGGCATGCTGCGGGAGGTGCGCTGGGGCGGGTATCCGCAGGTGGGAGCGGTGTTTCGCGCCCCTTGAACAATGCCGTCCGATACGGAAAGAACTTCGCGAAGGGCGGGAAAGCTGTCCGTTTTGTCACAGTTGGAAGAATGCGTTCGGGCACAGTCTCGTACCTCGAAGAATTGATCAGCACATTCTCCCGTAACACTCCCGTGATCCCCCTTCACATTCATACCTGGATCATGACCGGATTCACTCCGGCGGCCGGTCGCGGCCGGTGGGCGGGGCGGGTGAGGGCCGCGCGGGGGCGGTCGGTAGGCTTGGGGCGCTGATTTCGATCATCCGGACCGGACGACCTGGCCGGTCCGCCGAAGCTCGTCCGAGGAGATGCCGCCGCCGTGAGCAGCAGCCTTCGACGCGGCGCCGTCGCCGCCGTCTTCGCGTTTTCGACCGCCGTGGCGCTCAGCGCCTGTGGGGCCGGTTTCAAAGCCGAGACCCAGCAGATCAAGCCCGACAACGCGTCCGCGCACGTCGACGACATCAAGGTCCAGAACGTCAACGTGATCCTCCCCGACGGCCCCGACGGACCGGCCGGCGTGAGCGCGCGGGTGTTCAACGAGGGCACGCAGCCGCAGGTGCTGGAGTCCATCACCCTGCCCGGCTCCGACGTGGTGGTCGAGCTGACCCCCGCCGAGGGCGAGACCGAGGTCGTGGTGCCTGCCCGCGGCTGGGTGGCGCTGGGCGGCGAGGGCAACGCCTCCGCCTTCATCGCCGATCCGGCGGCCGCGCAGATCGCCCTCGGCAACGCGCAGGAGATCGTGTTCCTGCTCAGCGACACCGGCGCGATCGAGCTGGCCGCCACCGTGGTGCCCGCCGAGGACAACTGGGCCCACTACGCGGACTGGGGCCCGACCCCGCCCGCCCTCCCGGCCGACGAGGAGGCCGACGCGGAGGCGGACGGCGACGCGGACCCGCAGGACGGCGAGGGCGCGACCGAGGGCGACGACGGCTCCGCCTCGGACGAGGGGACCGGCGGCGAGGGCGCCGCCGACGGCGACAGCGTCGAGAACGACGAGAACACCACCGGGGTCACCAGCCCGTAACCCGGGGGGTCACCCCCATACGG
>NZ_JBHWJL010000252.1:0-7841 GCF_042731495.1 Streptomyces sp. NPDC059853 | reverse complement strand
CGGTCCAGGCCCCAGGAGGGCGGGTTGGTCTGGGTGGCGTCGATGGTGAAGACCTGGTTCTGGACGACTTCCTTGACGGCGGGGTCGGCGGCCAGGGCGAGGGCTTCGGCCTCGGTGGCTTCGATCTCGTAGCCGTTGAGGGCGTGTTCGTAGGTGGTGACGACCTCGGCGTCGTACTTCTCGGCGAGGTTCTCGGCCGCGGCGGAGGCGGCGGAGAAGGTGGAGTCCTCGAGTATGACGATATAGCTGTCGTCGATCGTGCCGGGGGCGTCGGCATTGGTGATGAAGCCCTGGGGCTGGTCCGCGGTGGTGGCGTGCGCGGGCAGGGCGACGGCCACACCGACGGCCAGGACTGCGGCGGTGGCAAGAACGGTCTTGCGCATCACTGCCATCTGAGGGGTCCTCCTCATAGAGGTGCTGCTGCTGTGGGGGAAGAGCCGTGCACGACAGACGTGGGCATGACACCCGCGATCGGCACAGCGGAAATCATTCGCCGCGGCAGAGGAGACCGGCAAGGGGGCGTCGGCGTTTGTCACGTATATGTCATGCAGGCGTCACGCAGTGACACAACCAGCGACATGTGGCTCGGGTAGCCGGGGAGATAAACCCGGCGGGGGCGGGGAAAGCGCCGAATTTCTGGCAGCTTTCCCCGCCCCCGCCGAAGTGCCCCGCGCGGAGGGGGAGATGCGGGCGGCTACAGCCGCTCGGGCGTCCTGATGCCCAGCAGCGCCATGCCCTGGTGCAGCGTACGGGCCGTCAGCTCGCACAGCAGCAGCCGGTTCTCCACGGTCTCGGGCGTATCCGCCTTCAGCACCGGGCAGTTCTCGTAGAAGGTCGCGTAGTGCGAGGCCAGCGCGTACAGATAACCGGCAAGCCGGTGCGGCTCGTACGTCCGCGCCGCCTCCTCCAGCGTCTGCCCGAACTCGTCCAGGTGCAGGCCCAGCGCCCGCTCGGCCGGCGCCAGCGGCAGCTCCGGATGGGCCACCGCCCGCGTCACCCCCTGCTCGCGTCCGCGCCGCAGGATCGACTGGATCCGGGCGTACGCGTACTGGAGGTACACACTGGTGTCGCCGTTCAGCGACACCATCCGGTCCAGATCGAAGACATAGTCCCGGGACCGGGAGGTCGACAGGTCCGCGTACTTGACCGCGCCGATGCCGACCTGGCCCGCCCGCTCCGCGACCTCCGCGTCCGCCAGCTCCGGCGCCTTCTCGCGCACGACGGTACCGGCGCGCTCCACCGCCTCGTCCAGCAGATCCATCAGCCGCACCGTCTCGCCCGCCCGGGTCTTGAACGGCTTGCCGTCCTTGCCCAGCACCGAGCCGAACGGCAGGTGGTGCGCCACCCCGTCCGGCAGCCAGCCCGCCCGGCGGGCCGTCTCGA
Organism: Streptomyces sp. NPDC059853; assembly: GCF_042731495.1. NCBI lineage: Bacteria > Bacillati > Actinomycetota > Actinomycetes > Kitasatosporales > Streptomycetaceae > Streptomyces > Streptomyces sp. NPDC059853. The sequence continues at coordinate 6,458 of NZ_JBHWJL010000252.1, read as the reverse complement.
AGACCATCTTGAAGTGCAGCGACTGCCGCGCGTCCACGATGTAGAGCATGGTGTCGGCGCCCAGCACCCCCACCCGGTTGCGGATGGCGGCCAGGTCGGTGGCGGCGTACCCGAAACCGCCGTCCGCCTTCTGCACGATCAGCGGCACCGGGCGGTCGTCCGGCCCCTTCACGTCGTCGAAGAACACGCACAGCGCGCCGTCCGACCGCACCGCGACGCCCGACTCCTCCAACTCGGCCGCGAGCGTGGCCAGATCGTCGTTGTAGGCCGACTCGCCCACCACGTCGTCATCGGTGAGCAGCACATCGAGCCGGTCGTAGACGGCGTTGAAGTACAGCTTCGACTCGTCGACGATCTTCTGCCACAGCTCCAGCGTCTCCTTCTCGCCGGCCTGCAGCTCCACCACCCGGCGCCTGGCCCGCTCCTTGAACTCCGGGTCGGAGTCGAAGACCGCGCGCGAGGCCCGGTAGAGGTGGTTGAGCCGGGAGATCGCCGCCTCGCCCGCCTCCGCACCGCCCTGGTGGTCCAGCTCGTGCGGGTGCTCGATCAGATACTGGATGAGCATCCCGAACTGGGTGCCCCAGTCGCCGATGTGGTTGCGCCGGATGACCTTCTCGCCCCGGTACTCCATCAGCCGCACCAGCGCGTCACCGATCACGGTGGAGCGCAGATGGCCGACGTGCATCTCCTTGGCGACGTTCGGCTGCGAGTACTCGATGATCATCGTGCTCGGGTGCGCGGTGTACGGCACCCCGAGCCGGTCGTCGGCGGCGCGGGCGGCCAGGTTGGCGGTGATCGCCTCGTCGGTGACGGTGATGTTGAGGAAGCCGGGCCCGGACACCTCGATGTCCCGGACCGGACCGCCGGAGGTGACGGCCGCCACCACGTCCGTCGCCAGCTCGCGCGGGTTCGCCTTCAGCCGCTTGGCCAGCGCGAGCATCCCGTTCGCCTGGAAGTCCGCCCGGTCACTGCGTCGCAGCAGCGGATCCGCGCCGGCGGCCTCGGGTCGGGCAGCCTCCAGGGCGGCGGCGAGCCGCTGGTTGACGACGGTGGCGAGTGCGGGGACCGAGGACATGGGGGAGCGAGCCATTCCGTAGGAGACAATGGATTCGCGGAGTGAACGCGGATTCTGAGAATCTTCCTCAGTATCCCACGCGGACCGCCACCCGATATCAGAAGGAAGTGCACAGCAGTGGATCGGACCACCCCGGAGACCGACTGGGTCTCCCGGCTCGCGGACGAGGTCATCGCCGAGGCGGAGCTGCGCGCCCCCGGCAAACCCGTTGTCTGCGCCTCGGGGCTCAGCCCGTCCGGACCGATTCACCTCGGCAATCTGCGCGAGGTCATGGTGCCCCACCTGGTCGCCGACGAGATCAAGCGGCGCGGGGTGGAGTGCGTCCACCTGCTCTCCTGGGACGACTACGACCGGTTCCGCAAGGTGCCGGCCGGCGTCGACGGGGTGGACGCCTCCTGGAGCGAGCACATCGGCAAGCCGCTGACCTCCGTCCCGGCCCCGGCCGGCAGCCCGTACGGCAGCTGGGCCGAGCACTTCAAGGCCCCGATGCTGGCGGCGCTCGCCGAGATGGGCATCGAGGTGCGCGCGATCAGCCAGACCGAGCAGTACACCTCCGGCGTGTACCGCGAGCAGATCCTGTTCGCGATGCGCGAGCGGCGCCGCATCGACGCCGTGCTGGAGCGCTACCGCACCAAGGCCAAGGCCGCCGCCGCGGGGCCGCCGCGGCAGCAGGCCGTCGACGAGGCGGAGCTGGCCGCGGCCGAGGGCTCCGGCGCCGCCGCCGAGGACGACGGCAGCGCGGGCAGCGGCGCGTACTACCCGTACAAGCCGTACTGCACCGTGTGCGAGCGGGACATGACCACGGTCACCGCGTACGACGACGACACCACCGAGCTGACCTACCGCTGCGACGCCTGCGGGCACGGCGAGACGGTGAAGCTGTCGGAGTTCGACCACGGCAAGCTGGTGTGGAAGGTCGACTGGCCGATGCGCTGGGCGTACGAGGGCGTCGTGTTCGAGCCCGCGGGCGTGGACCACCACTCGCCGGGCTCCTCGTGGGTGGTCGGCGGGCAGCTGGTCTCGGAGATCTTCGGCGGCAAGCAGCCCATCGGCCCGATGTACGCGTTCGTCGGCATCAGCGGCATGGCGAAGATGTCCAGCTCCAAGGGCGGGGTGCCGATCGCGGCCGACGCGCTGGAGATCATGGAGGCGCCGCTGCTGCGCTGGCTGTACGCGCGGCGCAAGCCGAACCAGTCGTTCAAGATCGCCTTCGACGGCGAGATCCAGCGCACCTACGACGAGTGGGACGCGCTGGCCAGGAAGGTCGCCGACGGCACCGCCCAGCCGGCGGACGCGGCGGCCTACCGGCGGGCGATCGGCACGGCCGCGGGCGAACTGCCCGCCACCCCGCGCCGGCTGCCGTACCGGATGCTCGCGTCGGTGGTGGACATCACCACCGGCGACGACGAGCAGACGCTGCGGATCCTGAGCGAACTCGACCCCGAGCACCCGGTGCGCGACCTGGACGAGACCCGGCCGCGGCTGGACCGCGCGGCGCGCTGGGTGGCCACCCAGATGCCGGCCGAGGCACGCACCCAGGTGCGCACGGAGCCGGACGCGGAGCTGCTGGGCTCGCTGGACGAGGAGCAGCGCGAGTCGCTGCGGCTGCTGCGGGACGGGCTCGCCGACCACTGGTCGCTCGATGGGCTGACGACGCTGGTGTACGGCGTGCCCAAGATCCGGGCGGGGCTGGCGCCGGACGCCAAGCCGACCCCGGAGCTGAAGGTGGCGCAGCGGAGCTTCTTCGCGCTGCTGTACCGGCTGCTGATCGGCAAGGAGACCGGCCCGCGGCTGCCCACGCTGCTGCTCGCGGTGGGCGCGGACCGGGTACGGACGCTGCTGGGCGGCTGACCGCCGACGACGGGCGGTGCGGACCGGTCGCTGGTCCGCGCCGCCCGGGCGCCCGCCGCAGGCCGGTCCGCCGGGTCGCGCACCGTGCACCCGTACGCCGCCGCGCCCGGGCCGGACACGGTGGGGTGCGGCGGTCCGAGTCCGTCCCCGACCGCGTCGCACACCCGCCGGGTCAGACGCTGGTGCCCGCGTCGGCCTTGTAGCGCTCGCGGAAGCCGTAGGTGCGCATGACCTCGCGCACGTGCTGCTCGCTGAGCAGATTGCCGTCGGTGTCGGTGACGCCGAAGCGTTCGTTCAGCATCACGGAGAGCTGACGGGGGGTCGGGAAGCCGCCGTTCTCGACGACGTAGCGGTGGAAGGCCGCGTAGTACCGCTCGTCCTCGGCGAGATCGGCCGGCAGCTCGATGGGCTCGGGGCCGGGCACCTCGTCCGGGAGGTAGGCGTCATCGCCGCCGCGCTGCGCGGGCAGCAGGCCGGGGGCGGGGGCCTGGCCGAGGGTACGGCGGCGGCCGGGGGCGACCGGCACGGTGGCGTCGGGGTACGGCTCGGGGTCGGCGCCGGGTCCGGGCTGCGCGGGCTCCGGCTGCACGGGTTGCGGCGCGGTCCCGGCCGGCACCCCGGTGTCCGGCGCGGAGGCGGCCGCGGGCTCCGGCTCCGGCCCGGCGGCCCCGCCCGCGCCGTACCACTCCTCGCGTTCGGCGCGGGGCTGGAGCACCGGCAGTTCGGGCAGCGGGAACCGGGGCGGCTGCGTCCGGCCCGGGTGCGGGTCGCCGGAGGCGTCGGCGCGGGAGAGGGCCGGGGCGGTCTCGCTGAGCGGGACGCCGAAGCGGGCCAGCTTCAGCGGCATCAGTTCCTCCACCGGGGCCCGCCGGCGCCAGGCGCGGCCGTACTCGGCGCGCAGCCGGGTCTGGTAGACGAGCCGGTCGCGCTCCATGGAGATGACCTCTTCGTAGGAGCGCAGCTCCCACAGCTTCATCCGGCGCCACAGCCGGAAGGTGGGCACCGGGGAGAGCAGCCAGCGCCACATGCGGACGCCCTCCATGTGCCGGTCCGCGGTGATGTCGGCGACCCGGCCGATCGCGTGCCGGGCGGCCTCCACGGTGATCACGAAGAGCACCGGAATGATCGCGTGCATGCCGACGCCGAGCGGGTCGCCCCAGGCGGCGGCGCCGTTGAAGGCGATGGTGGCGGCGGTGAGCAGCCAGGCGGTCTGCCGCAGCAGCGGGAACGGGATGCGCAGCCAGGTCAGCAGCAGGTCGAGGGAGAGCAGGACGACGATGCCCGCGTCGATGCCGATGGGGAAGAACGGCGAGAAGGCGCCGAATCCTTTCTGCTCGGCCAGTTCACGGACCGCCGTGTAGGAGCCGACGAAGCCGATGGCGGCGATGACGACCGCCCCGGCCAGGATGATGCCGACCAGGACGCGGTGTGCGCGTGTGAGCTTGATCGCGGCCACTCGTGGGGCCTCCCCGTGTGAACTGGTGTTCCCTCGCGGGCCCAAGACTCGCACACCGCCGGAGCGGCCGCCGTGGCTCGGCTACGCGTCGTCCTTCTTGTCCGTGTCCGCGCCACTCTCCTCGTCCGCGTCGCCGCCGTCGTCCTGCGCGGTCGCGTCCAGCCGGTCGACGGCCTCGGCCGCCGCCGTCTCGGCGCGCTCCTTGACGCCCTTGGCGCCGGGCATGTCGTCGCCCTCCAGGCCGGTGGCCGCGTAGTCGACGGTCACCACCACGTTGCCGGTGCGGACCACGACCCGCTGCTGGCGGAAGTCCTGGGTGTCGTCGTCGATGTCCTTCTCGGCGTTGTACGCGATCGTGATCGCCGCGTCGCCGGTGCCCGCCAGGTCCTCCTGGGCGATGCCGCTGTTGGCGCCGTCCCCGGTGATCTCCTCGACCTGCTGCGCGATGAAGCCCTGCGCCCGCTCGTCGCCGCTGCCCAGCGACAGATCGGACTCGAAGCGGCGCAGCGAGACGGTCAGCTGGCGGTACTGGTACTCCTTGAGCCCGCTCCACAGGCAGGTGCCGGAGAGGGAGGTGTCGTTCGAGGTCAGTGCCGAGCCGCCCTTGGGGTCGGCCTTGGGGACGATCGCGTCGATGGTGTCCTCGCCGAGCACGGCGCAGGGGCTGGGCAGATCGGCGAACCGTACCGGTTCCGGCTCGGGCGCCGCGTTGCTCTCCTCGGCCGCCGCCCCGTCGTCGTTGCCGTCCGGACCGGAGTCGGAGGCGGGGGAGGAGCAGCCGGCGATCAGCAGGGCGGGCACGGCGGCCCAGGCCAGCGCGCGCAGGGCCTGTCGGGGGGTGGCGGTGGGGTGCATGATCTCTTCGCTTCCGTTAATCCAGGGGCGGTCGGGACGGTCCGCGCCGCACAGCACGGTACGCCCTCGGCCCGCCGCGGGTGCTAATCGTCGAAGCCGCCGGCCAGGTGCCGGCCCACGCGCTGGGCGCCGTCCTGGAGCGGTGGGCTCGCGGGGGGCGTGTCGCTGCCGGGGCTGATCTGGGTGTAGTGGACGGTGGCGATGACGTTCGCGCTGCGGAACGCCAGGGTGATGTCGCGGCGTGCGCCGGTGGCGGTGGTGCTGAGCCGGTCGTCGAGGTAGGCGTCGCTGCCGATGCCGCTGACGGCGCGCGGCACGGGCTCGCCCTCGCTGTCGGTGCCGCCCGGGGTGTCCGCTCCGGGCTGCTCCCCGGGGCCGGCGGGGTCGTTGTCCTGCTCGCCGGTCGCGGTGCCGTCCGGGGTGTCGCCGGCGGTGTCGTCCGCGGTGTCGTCCCGCGGGGCGTCCGGGTCGGGGAGGCCGGCCTCGGTGGCGCGGGCGGTGAAGTCGAGGGCGGCCCGGTCGTCGTCGCTGACCTCGGGGTCGTAGGAGATGACCCGTTCGAAGTCGACGCTCAGTTGCAGGGTGCTGCCGGTCCCGGTGTCGGTGCCCTGCCAGGAGCAGCCGCCCCGGCGGCCGGAGTCGTACGTCACGGCGGGGGTGCCCCGGTACGCCTCGGGCGCGGCGTCGGGCAGCACCCGGCGCAGGGTGCTCTCGCTGACGGAGCCGCAGGGCTCGGGCAGGGCCGAGTAGCGGCCGGACTGGGGGGATCCGGAGGTGCTGCCGTACGGTCCGCTGCCGGGGCCGCTGCCGTCGGTGCCGTCCCCGGTGCTGCACCCGGCGGTGAGCGCGCTCAGCAGCGCGGCGGTGAGGGCGGTGCGCAGCACGGCCGGCGCACTGCGCATGGCTGCCTCCCGGACGGTGTGGTGTGGACGCTCTCCGGGGGACATGTCTACCGCACAGCCCGCCGGGACGCTCGCCCGGTTGCCGCAATAAGGTAGTTTGTCTGACTTTGTGGGGGTGGTGAGCCGAAGGTGCGGCGGTAGGTGTGCGGGCTGACCCCGGTGGTGCGCTTGAAGCGGTCGCGGAAGGCGGTGGGGGAGCCGAAGCCGACCTGTCCCGCGATGCGTTCCACGGGGTGGTCGGTGGTCTCCAGCAGATGCTGGGCCCGGCGGACGCGGGCGCGGTGCAGCCACTGGAGCGGGGTGGTGCCGGTCTGTTCGC
>NZ_JBHWJL010000251.1:0-7850 GCF_042731495.1 Streptomyces sp. NPDC059853 | reverse complement strand
CATCTCCTGACGCACCGCGGCGGCGGTGATCGGCGCGCTCTCAGCGGGAGACCTCGGCTTCGTACCCACCTCTCTTCCGGTCGTGGGGAGCGCCGCGGCCCCGTGCTCGGCGTCTGCACGAGCGGGAGCGCTCCCATGCGCGGGCGTGCAAGACCTTCGACCTGCCGCGGCGAAGCCGGGCCACGGGCGCCGGACCGCCGACGGATGCGTCGATGCGGAACGCTAGGAGCGCCGGGAGACTCCGTCAAGCCTGTGCGCGCGACCGGGGACACCCGGTCTCCGCGGGAGCCGGGACGGGCTCGGGAAGGCCCGGCCGGCGAGCCGGTCACACCGGTTCCGGACGGCCGCCGGGCCGGGCGCCCGGGGGCCGGTGACGAATCCGGACCGGGCCATTGACGCGGCTCTGGCCATGCCCCATCATCCAAGCTGTTTGGTAGGCCGGTCGGCGTCCGGCATATCGAATGTGGCTGCTGCGGGGGGGACTTCCGCTCCCCCGGCGGGCCACGGCCGCACCGCGCGTCCCAGTACTTCCCCCCGGGCCGGAGAGGTTTCCCGTCCCGGAGGGCTGGACATCCCGGAACGACATCACGTCGTCACGCGACCCGCGGGGCCCGCACGGGCACCGCGGCGGAGCACACACGACGCAGTTCCCGCACCACGCTCACCACCGGTTCCGCACGGCCGCGCCCCGCGTCAGCACGGCTCGCGGGCCGGCCGGGCGCACCGCAGATCCGGGCTCACGGACGGGGAGGACGACCCCGGCCGCGAGCCGGACGCGCCTCCCACCGCACCGCACGGCCCGCGCACGTCCGCTCCTCCCGGACGGGGGCCGGTCCCGTCAGCTCACTTCGTGATCCGAGGAGTTACATCGATGTCGTTACGACGCCGCACGATTCTGCACGGCCTTGTTGGCATGGGCACGGCAACCGTAGGGGCCTCCCTGCTCGGCGCCGGACCGGCGGCGGCCGCCGGCCGTCTCGACGCCCCCACCCAGCGTTTCGCCATCGGGGTACGCGAGTTCGCCTGGAGCCGCGGCTCCCGCCGCCTGGTCACCCGGATCTTCTACCCCGCCGTCGGCACCCCGGGCGGCAACCCGGTGCGCGACGCCGCACTCGCCGACGGGGTCTTCCCGGTGGTCGAGTTCAGCCATGGTCTCGGGGGGAACCCGGAGAGTTACGCACCGCTCATCCGGCCGCTGGCGGAGGCGGGCTTCGTGGTCCCGGCACCGGTCTTCCCCACCACCTCCACCGGCACCCCGGGCAATATCGGGGACGTCTACAACGGCAACCAGTCCCAGGACGTCTCCGAAGTCCTCACCAGGACCCTGGCGCTCAACACCACCCCCGGTTCCCCGTTCGCCGGACGCCTGGACACCGCCACCGGCGTCGGTGTCGCGGGGCACTCCCTGGGCGGGATGACCACCCACGGCCTGCTCACCGCCTGGCCGGACGAGCGCATCGTGGCCGCGGTGCCGTTCGCCACCGTGCACATGGGGAACCCCTCGGCGCGCGTGGCGGCGAAGGTCCTGTTCGTCCACGGCGACCAGGACCCCATCTGCCAGTACTCCTCGGCCCGCCAGGCCTACAACGAGCTGCCGGCCCCGAAGGCCTTCCTCACCCATCTGGGCACCGGCCACGACGAGTACATCTGGAGCGGTGTCAACCACACCCAGACCGTGAACACCTACGTGGACTGGATGCGCTGGAGCCTGTACGGGGACACCGCGGCCCGGGACCGGCTGCCCGCCGGGGCGGCCGGGAGCCGTACCCGCTGGGAGTCCGTCCTCACCTCGGGCGGGTCCGGTCCGGTGGTCGCGCTGCGCTCCTCGGCCAGCGGCCAGTACGTGTGCGCGGAGAACGCCGGAGCCGAAGCGCTCGTCGCCAACCGGCCCACCGTCGGGCCGTGGGAACGCTTCGACCTGATCGAGGCCGGCGGCGACGCGGTGGCCCTGCGCTCCCACGCCAACGGCCAGTACGTGTGCGCGGAGAACGCCGGAGCCAGTCCGCTGATCGCCAACCGCACGGCCGTCGGACCGTGGGAGACCTTCACCCGGGTCCGGAACGGCGACGGCTCCGTCGGCCTGCGCGCCCACGCCAACGACCGGTACGTCACGGCGGGCAGCGGGCCGCTGATCGCGTCCGCCACGACGCTCGGAGCCGCGGAGTCGTTCCAGCTCATCCCCTCCTGAGCCCCGGCCGGTATCCGCACCCCCCATCTCACCGGAAGGACACCGGATGATCCTCACCGCTCACCCCGTGCCACACGGCACCCGGTTACGCCGTCTCAGACTCCTCGTCATGCTGCTGGCCCTCCTGCTCGTCTCCGGCGGTACCGTCGTGGCCTCGGCGGGCACCGCGGAGGCGGCGACCACCCTGGGGAGCGCCGCAGCCGAACGCGGTCGCTACTTCGGCGCGGCGGTCGCCGGGCACAAGCTCAACGAAGGCGCCTACACGACCATCGTGAACAGGGAGTTCACCAGCCTCACCGCCGAGAACGAGATGAAGTGGGACGCCACGGAACCGTCCCGCGGCTCCTTCAACTTCTCGGCCGGCGACCGGATCGTCAACCACGCCCGCCAGCAGGGGATGTCCGTCCGGGGGCACGCCCTGGTGTGGCACGCCCAGCAGCCGGGCTGGGCGCAGGGGCTGGAAGGAAGCACCCTGCGGTCCGCGATGGTCAACCACATCAACCAGGTCGCCGGGCACTACCGGGGCCAGATCCACTCCTGGGACGTGGTGAACGAGGCGTTCGCGGACTGGCCCGCCGGGCAGCGACGCGACTCCAATCTCCAGCGCACCGGGAACGACTGGATCGAGGTCGCCTTCCGCACGGCGCGGGCGGCCGATCCCACCGCCAGGCTCTGCTACAACGACTACGGCACCGACGGCATCAACGCCAAGAGCACGGCGATCTACACCATGGTGCGGGACTTCATCGCCCGCGGGGTGCCGATCGACTGCGTGGGGTTCCAGTCCCATCTGACGAACTCGCCGCCGGCCGACTACCAGGCGAATCTCCAGCGGTTCGCGGATCTGGGCGTCGAGGTCCAGATCACCGAGCTGGACATCGCCGGAGCCGACCAGGCGAACGCCTACGCCACCGTCACCCGTGCCTGCCTGGCGGTGAGCCGGTGCACGGGCATCACGGTGTGGGGTGTCCGGGACAGCGACTCCTGGCGCACGGGTGAGAACCCGCTGCTCTTCGACGGCGCGGGCAACAAGAAGCCGGCGTACACGGCGGTGCTCGACACCCTGAACGGCGGCGGCGGTACGCAGCCCGGCGGGATCGACACCCGTGCCTGGTACGTGCTGGTGAACCGGAACAGCGGCAAGGCGCTCGACGTGTACAACCTGGCGACGAACGACGGGGCCCGGATCACCCAGTGGTCCCGCAACGACCAGGCGCAGCAGCGCTGGCAGTTCGTCGACTCCGGCGGAGGCTACTACCGGCTCCGCTCCCAGCACTCCGGAAAAGTCCTCGACGTCCACAACTGGTCCACCGCCGACGGAGGCGCCGTCGTCCAGTGGAGCGACACCAACGCCGCCAACCAGCAATGGCGCGTCGCCGACTCCCCGGGCGGCACGATCCGGCTGATCAACCGCCACAGCGGCAAAGCCCTCGAAGTCCAGGGCGGCTCCACCGCGGACGGCGCCAACATCGTCCAGTACGCCGACTGGGGCGGCACCAACCAGCAATGGCAGCTCGCACGCGTGGGCTGACGCCCGACCGGTACCGGCGCGGGGCGCGGTCCCACGATCGACACGAACGCCTCGTAGGTGCTGGTGAACCGGCGACCAACTCCACCTGCTGGATCCGGCGGCCGGGTCCGGCCCCGTACGCGCCGCCGGGTGTGCCGGGCGGTGCGTACGCCTCCGGGTGGGAGGGGTTCCCCGCGCGGTGTCCTGAGGTCAGGAGGTTCCCGGCCGTCCCCGCCACCGGCCCGCGTCGGTGAGCGGGACCGGGGCCGGGCGCCGGGTGGTCGTGGTCAGTTCGATCCGCCGTCCTTCGGCCGCTGAGGTGAGCAGGGCGCTCATCACCTCCGACACATGGAGCGCCAGACGGCCGCCTGCGCGTGGTTCCTCGCCGGGGCCGGTGGCAGCGAAGTCCAGCAGGCCGACGCCCCGCTCGCCGTCGGCGTACCCCGCGGCGGCGGGCAGGGTGCGCCACTCCCGCGTGCCGTCCGTGACGATCCGCACCGGGCCGCCGAACCCGTTCGGGTCCGGGACCGCCAGTGACCCGCTCTCGCCGTGCACCTCGATGGGGGTGGCCGCGGTGGCCAGCCCGTCGAAGCTCGTGGTGAGCGTCGTCAGCACTCCGCCCGCGTGTTCCAGCACTCCGGAGACGTGGGTGTCCACCTCGACCGGGATGGTCCGGCCGGCGCGGGGGCCCGACCCGATGACGCGTGTGTCGCGCAGCCGGCTGGCGGCGCCGATCACCGCCGTGACCGGCCCGAGCAGGTGGACCAGGGCGGTGAGGTAGTAGGGGCCCATGTCCAGGAGCGGGCCGCCCCCGGCGGTGTAGTAGAAGTCGGGGTGCGGGTGCCAGCGTTCATGGCCGGGGGTGATCATCACGGCGGTGGCGAACTGGGGCCGTCCGATGCTGCCGGTGTCGATGGCCCACCGCGCGGTCTGCACTCCGGTGCCGAGCACCGTGTCCGGGGCACAGCCCACCCGGGTGCCCGCGGCCGTGGCCGCCTCCATGACGCCCAGGGCGGCGGGGAAGGTGGCGGCCAGGGGCTTCTCCCCGTACACGTCCTTGCCGTGCGCGATGGCGGCGAGGGCGATCTCGGCGTGGGCGGCCGGGACGGTGAGGTTGAGGACCGTGTCCACCTCGGGGCAGGCCAGCAGTTCCCCGGTCTCCAGCGCCCGCGCGCCGGGCAGTTCCGCGGCGACGGCCGCCGACCGGGCGGGGTCCAGGTCGGCGACGGCCGTCACCCGGACGCCGGGGTGAGCGGCGAGGGTGTCCCGGTAGACGCGGGAGATCACGCCCAGGCCTACGATGCCGATGCGGTGCGGCTCGCCCACAGCATCCCCCTCCGGACGATGGTCGTGACGTTGGGGTTCTCCAGGACGCTCAGGTCGTGCCCGGGGGTGGTGATCAGGATCCGTCCGGCTCCCCAGTGGCGGGCCCACACGGCCGGGGAGGTGACCGGGCGCTGCCAGGGGTGCCAGGGCCGGACGGGGTGGGTGGTGGTGGCGAGCACGTCGATCAGGTCGTCGTGCAGGACCCAGTACTGTTCGGTGTCGAGCGTGAAGTCCTCGATGCCCGCGGTCACCGGGTGGTCCCGGCCGAGCGGGGTGATGGTCACGGTGTGCGGCAGGAAACTGTCCGCCTCGTTTCCGCGGCGGAGTGCGGGGTCCTTCGCCGGGTGTGCCGCGAACTGGCCGCCCACCAGGTGGAGGTAGTCCGCGCTGGCCCGGAAGGAGTCGGCGGCACCGCCGTGCCAGCCGGTGAATCCGGTGCCGGCCGCGATGGCCGAGGCGAGTCCGCTCACCTGCTCGTTGGTGGCCTCGGACATCGTGATGCACTGGACGACCAGGTCGGTGCCGGCCATGAGGTCCGGGTCGGCGTAGACGTCCGTCGACCCCGAGACGCGGACGGTGTAGCCGTTGCTCTCCAGGAAGGGTATGAACAAGTCCGTGGCCTCGATGGGCCGGTGGCCTTGCCAGCCTCCCCTCACGACCAGGGCGGTGGGGTGCGTCGTGGGCATGCGGTGTGATTCCTCCCGGTGTGGTGGCTCCGTCGGGTGGCGGGTGGGCGGGGGTGCTGCGGGCCCCGCGGCGTGCGGGCCGGTCAGCGGTCCGCGCCGGTGTGCACGAGTTGTTCGAAGAAGAACTCGTGTTTCAGGAACGACACGTCGTACTCGTGGCCGGGGTACGGCGGGATGAGCTGGGAGGCCTGGATCAGGCGCCAGCCGTCGCGCAGGGCGGCCACCCCGGTGGCGTAGGGCGGTTCCTCGCTGTCGCCGGTGGTCGGTGCGGTGCGGCCGGTCCCGTCGTACAGCGACCAGCCGAGGACGGCGGAGTCCAGCGCCGACGTGGACAGGTACAGCACCAGGACGCGCTGGCGGACGGTGTCGGCGGACGGCGGGGCGGGGGCGGGTGTGCGCGGCGTCATGCGGTGGCCTCCTTCGGCCGGTTGGAGACGCGGGTGACCCAGTGGTCGAGGTCGAAGGTGTCGTCGCCGGTCAGGGCCCGCCACATCAGGACCCGGTGGTACCGCTCCAGACGGCCGGTCGCCTGCTCGTACCAGGGAAAGCCGGTGTCCAGGGCCGCCGTCACCCGGGGGTCCGTCAGGTCCGAGGTGTCCCACAGCAGCCGCTGCCGGACGGTCGGGTTGAAGCGGATCTTGAACATGTAGCGGGGGATGTCGCTGTCGTTGCGCCGTCCGCCGTGCCACAGCCCGTGGTGCAGGAACACCACGGTGCCGGCCGGGCAGACCAGCCGGTCCTGGCCGCGCAGGTTCTGATAGCGGCCGGTGTCGCTCTCGTTGGTCCGCCGCAGATGGCTGCCGGGGACGCTGAGCGTGCCGCCCATCTCCAGCGTCACCTCGGCCGGGTAGTACATCAGCTGGACGTCGAACGCGTCGGGCCGCACGTCGATGATCGCGTCCGCGTGCAGCGGCTGCGCCTCCCCCTCGCGGGGGCCGCGCACGTGCACCGCGTGGTGGTCGATATTCGGGCCGGGGCCCACCAGGCTCCGCACCGCCCCGGCGATCCGGGGGACCGCGAGGAGCCGCCGGACGAAGGAGCCCTCCGGGTACGCGCGCGCCACGGGTGTGCCGTAGGGCACGGGCGGGACGCCGGCCGGAAGCACCTCCATGGCCTCGTCGTTCAGCTCCGCGGGCACCACGGCGTCCAGCCGGATCGCTCCATGGGAGACGAAATGCGCCATCTGCACGGAATTGAGAAGATGTTCCGTGCTTGTCTTCTCCGTCATGGCCCTCACGGTAGAGGCGGTCTCTTTTCTGCGCGTGGGCCCTGTCCACCCATTACTGGTAGATTTCCGCTGTGCGAGAGACTGCCGTGCACCTCGGTGAACCGCCCGTCGTCACCAGTGTCGGGTTCGGCGTCCACGGCCCCGCCGGGCACACGGACGTCTTCCGTCTCCCCGATCTGTGGCAGCTCCACCTGTACCGCTACGAGGCCGGCCTCACCGTCGCGGGCACCCCGCACGCCATCCGGCCGGGCCGGGTCAGCCTCATCCCGCCCGCCGCGGTCTGCCGGTACGACTACCGGGGCCGCTCGGAGCACCTGTACGCCCATCTGCGGCTGCCCGCCACCGGCGAACCCCGTACCGTCCCCGTCGTACAGGACGCCGGACCGGAACTGCCCACGCTGTCCACCCTGATGCACCAGGCCCTCGCCGCCTGGCCGAGCACCCCGGGCCGTGCCGCCGCCGAGATCTGGACCGCGCTGTGGCGCGTCGCCCACCTCGCCCCGGCCGCACGGGGCCGCCAGGACACCACCCACCCGGCCGTGAACACGGCCATCGCCCACATCGAGGCCCGGCTGGCCTCCCCGCTGACCGTCCCGGACATCGCGAAGGCCGCGGGGCTCTCCCACACCCACCTCACCCGGGTCTTCCGCGCCGCCACCGGCAGCACCGTCGTCGCCTACATCCGGCAGCGCCGACTGGCCCGCGCCCGGCATCTGCTGCGCGAATCCACCCTGTCCATCTCCGCGATCGCGGCCCAGGTGGGCATCCCCGACCTCCAGGCCTTCAACAAGGCGTGCCGCCGGGACCTGGGGGCCTCCCCCCGGGCGCTCCGCGCGGCGCACCGGGCCGCCGAGCCCCCGGCGGGCTGAGCCCGGCGGACCCGGTGGCCGGGCGAGGCCGCCGGGCCGGGGA
>NZ_JBHWJL010000250.1:0-7889 GCF_042731495.1 Streptomyces sp. NPDC059853 | reverse complement strand
CCCGAGGAGCCACCACCGCCCGGCGAACTGGTCTCGGCGCCGGTGCGGATCGCCGACGCCGAGGTGGTGCGGCTGCTGGCGCCCGGCGATGTCGTCGATGTGCTGGCCGCCGACCCCGGGGCGGCGGAGCCGGCCCGGGTGGTGGCGCGCCGGGCCGAGGTGGCCGGCATCCCCGGCCGGGACGAGGCCCCGCGGGAGGAGGCCGGGCCCTTCGCCACAACTGACGGCGCGCTGCTGGTGCTCACCGTCCCCCGGGCGACGGCGGCCGAACTGGCCGGGGCCGCGGCCGGGTCCCTCCTGGCGGTGTCCCGATGGTAGTTCGAACCGATTGGACACGGAATGCCATCGTGGTGCACCGTGCGGGGTCCGACGCGGATCTCACCCCAGAAGGACAGAGCAGTGAGCGAGACGAAGTCAATCCTGAGCGGATTCAAAGAGTTCCTGATGCGCGGGAACGTGATCGAGCTGGCGGTGGCGGTCGTCGTCGGCGCCGCGTTCACCGGGATTGTCACCGCTGTGGTCGAGGGCGTCATCAACCCGCTGATCGGCGCCTTCGGCACCCAGGATCTCGACCAGTACGTGCTCTGCCTGACGGGGGACTGCTCGACCGACGGCGGTGGGGCGGCGATCCGCTGGGGCTCGGTGCTGACCGCCTCGCTGACCTTCCTGATGACGGCCGCGGTCGTCTACTTCCTGATGATCATGCCGATGAACAAGTTCAACGCCCGCCGGGCGGCGAAGGCCGAGGTGCCCGAGGAGGCGGTCGCCAAGACGGAGCTGGAGATCCTCATCGAGATCCGCGACGAGCTGATCGCCCAGCGCACCGCCCCGGGCGGCGAGGGGGCGGCACCGGCCCTGGTGGGCCAGCGCGGCGCCCCGGCGAACGGCCCGGAGGCCGGGGCCGGCACAGCCCCGGAGCGGGGTGGGGACGGCTCCGGCTCCCCGCGCTGACGGCGGGCGGCTCCGGCCGCCCCCGGCTACTCGACGACGAGCCGGACGTCGATGTTGCCCCGGGTGGCCCGGGAGTACGGGCACACCTCGTGCGCCTGGGCCACCAGCTTCTCCCCCGCCTCCCCGGCGAGCGCGTCCGGCAGTTCGACGCGCAGCACCACGGCGAGCCCGAACCCGACCCCGTCCTTGCCGATGCCGACCTCGGCGGTCACCGAGACATCGCTGGTGTCGACCTTCTCCTGCCGCCCGACCGCGCCCAGTGCGCTGGCGAAGCAGGCGGCGTAGCCCGCCGCGAACAGCTGCTCGGGGTTGGTGCCCTTGCCGCTGCCGCCGAGCGCGGGCGGCGGGGCGAGGGTGAGGTCGAGCTGTCCGTCGGAGCTGACGGCGCGCCCCTCACGTCCGTTGGCGGTCGCGATCGCGGTGTACAGCGGTTGCATGACGCTCTCCCTCGGTTCTCGCGTCGCCGGTGGCGACGCTCCCATCCGTGGGCCCAACTCAAGCACACAATCAAGTTGTGCACAACTAAAGTGGGGACAAGGAAGCCCGGGTATCGTGGAGACCATGACCACCCAGCCCAGCACCGCGCCCGCCGGAGGGCCGCACCGGCCACCGGAGGAGGAGTATCTGCGGCTGCACCACCAGATCTGCTTCTCCCTGCACGCCGCGTCCCGCGCCTTCAGCGGCGTCTACCGGGTCGTGCTCAAGGACCTGGGGCTCACCTACCCGCAGTACCTGGTGATGCTCGTGCTGTGGGAGCACGGCGAACTGCCGGTCAAGCGCATCGGCGACCTGCTGCGGCTGGACTCCGGCACCCTCTCCCCGCTGCTCAAGCGGCTGGAGGCGGCCGGCCTGGTCCACCGGGAACGCAGCACCGAGGACGAGCGCTCGGTGACCGTCCGGCTCACCGGGCAGGGCGACGCCCTGCGGGAGCCGGCGCTGCGGGTGCCGCGGCGCATCGCGGAGGCCACCGGCCTGTCGGCGGCGGAGGTCACGGAGCTGCGGGAACGGCTGACCCGGCTCACCGACGCCCTCGACTCCGCCCGCCTCACCGACTGAACGACGGACTGCACGGCACCGCCCGCGCCACCGGCCCCGGCCGCGCCGCCCGGCTCACAGATGGTGCGGGGGCTTCTCCTCCAGGAAACGCAGCAGGTCCCCACCCGTGCCGTCCCCCGCGGGACGGTCGCCCCAGCCCTGGTCGCTGTCATCGGCGGAACGGCGGTCCAGCGGATCGTCGAAGATCAGCGCGGCGGGCGGAACCGGCGCGCCGGACGGCCCCTGCGACCCGTTCCGCGCCCGGTCCACCGGCCGGTCGGTGCTGCTGCTCATGGCACCAGCGTACGGCCCGCCCGGTACCGGCCCGGCGGCCAGCGCCTCGTGCCACCACACATCACGGCCCGGCTGCCACGGCACCGGCCTGGGCACCTGCTGCACCACGAGCACCGAATGCACCTCCGGGCAGGCCCACAAGGCGCGGTCGAGACCCGACTTGATGTCCCGGACCGTGCCGTCCACCGCGCAGCTCCCGGCCGTGATCACCACCCGTGCGCCCGAAGTGCGCAGGCGATGACGGATGAATCCCAGATGGTCCCCCAGCGGAAGGGTCAGCCGCCGGGCCTCCAGCCGGATGCAGGCGAGCGTCACCACCACCGACTCCAGGGACATGGGCAGCAGCACCGCCACCTGGTCGCCGGGACGCACACCGAGTTTCGCCAGCGCGACGGCGGCCCGCTCCCCCTGATCGAGCAGCTGGCTGTGGCTGAGCACATCGGCCGGGCCCTGTTGATCCACCATCATGACCGCAGCCTGACGGAAGGCGATGGATGACCGATAAACATGCGCTGTACGCCTGGCCGGGCGCTCGCGGGGCGTGATAGCTCTGATCATATGAGCGAGCTGGGACAGTCCCCGGGACCCGCCGACGCCCTGACAGACGTACCCGGCATCCGCGTCGGTCATGCCCAGCGGATCGGCGACGGCTGGCTGACCGGCGTCACCGTGGTCCTCGCCCCGGAGGGCGGCGCGGTCGGCGCGGTCGATGTCCGCGGCGGCGGCCCCGGCACCCGGGAGACCGACGTCCTCGATCCGCGCAACCTCGTCGAGAAGGTGAACGCCGTCGTGCTCACCGGCGGCAGCGCCTTCGGACTCGACGCGGCCTCCGGCGTGATGGGCTGGCTGGAGGAACAGGGCCGCGGCTACCGGGTCGGCCCCGGGCCCGGCCAGGTCGTGCCGATCGTGCCCGCCGCCGTGCTGTTCGACCTGGGCCGGGGCGGCGACTGGCGCGCCCGCCCGGACGCGGCCCTGGGCCGCGCCGCCGTCGAGGACGCCGCGGCCGGACCGGCCGGCCCCGGCACGCCCGTCGCCATGGGCACCGTCGGCGCGGGCACCGGAGCCACCACCGGAGCCGGCGTGGCACACGGGGAGGGGGAGGGGGGTGGGTCCCCCGAAGGGCAGCCGAAGCTCAAGGGCGGCATCGGCACCGCCAGCACCGTCCTGCCGAACGGCGTCACCGTCGCCGCGCTGGTCGCCGTCAACGCCGCGGGCTCCCCGATCGACCCGGACACCGGTGCCTTCCACGGCGACGACCCCGGCGGCCGGCCGCCCACCCCCGAACAGCACGCACGGGCCCGCCGGCTGCTCGCCGAGGCGCACCGCACCACCGCCCGCCGCTCCCGCACCGCCGGCGACCCGCCGCTCAACACCACCCTCGCCGTCGTCGCCACCGACGCCGTCCTCTCCCCCGCCCAGGCACAGAAGCTCGCCGGCACCGCCCACGACGGGCTCGCCCGCGCCGTCCGCCCCGTCCACCTCATGACCGACGGCGACACCGTCTTCGTCCTCGCCACCGGCGACCGCCCCCTCACCCATCCCGACGGCACCCCGCCCGACCCCCGGTGGCCCATCACATCCGGGCTGCTCCTGAGCGATCTGCTCGCCGCCGGTGCCGACGTCCTCTCCCGCGCCGTCGTCAAGGGCATCCGCGCCGCCCGGGGCACCGACACCCCCGGCGGCCGGTTCCCCGCCCACCGCGAGCTGTACGGCCGGCCGGACTGACCGATCCGCCGGGACCGGGTCCCGCGCCCGTGACACAATCCCTCCCGTGCGCGATCAGACGATCACCGAGTATCTGTCCCAGCTCGCCGCCCGCGTCCCCGCCCCAGGCGGCGGAGCCGCGGCAGCACTGCACGCCGCCCAGGCGGCCGCCCTCCTCGGGATGGTCGCCCGCTACACGACCGGCGCGAAATACGCCGCGCACGCCGTCACCGTCGACCGGATCCTCCGCGAGACCGACACGCTGCGCACCGCCGCCGTCCGGCTCGCCGAGGAGGACGCGGCCGCGTTCACCGCCGTCACCGACGCCTACCGGCTGCCCAAGGACACCGACGCCGACAAGGCCGAGCGGTCGGCCGCCATCGCCCGCGCGCTGGCCGGCGCCGCGCGCCCCCCGGCCGAGGTCATCGGCCTGGCCCGGGCCACCGTCGAACTCGCCGCCGAGCTCCTCCCCATCGGCAACCGCAATGTCGTCACCGACATCGCCGCCGCCACCGAGGCCGCCCGTGCCGCCGCCACCACGGCCCGCGTCAATGTGGAGATCAACCTCCGCGGTATCCGCGACGACACCCTGCGCGCCGAACTGACGGCGGTCACCGCCGCCGTCGACGGCATCGCCGAGCGCGCCACCGCGATCACCGCCGCCATCCGTGAGGACATCGCCCCGTGACCGACACCGCCACCCTCTCCGGCCGGGCCCACGCCACCCGGCTGCGCGCCGACACCGCCGTCGAAGCCGCCCGGCTGACCGCCACCGGCACGCCGCCGCGCCTGGCCGTCGTCACCGCCACCGCCGACGAGTCCAGCGCCTGGTACGTACGGTCCATCGCCAAGGCCGCCGAGAAATGCGGCATCCGGTGCGACATCGCCGACCTCGGCCCGGACGCCACGCCCGCCGCGATCCGCGAGCGGCTCGGTGAGCTGAGCGCCGACCCGGCCGTGCACGGCATCATCCTCCAGACGCCGCTGCGGGCGGGGGCGAACGCCCAGGAGCTGGCCGGCGCGATCGCCGTCGCCAAGGACGTGGACGGCGCCAACCCGCTCTCGCTGGGCCGGCTCGCCGCCGGGCTGCCCGCGTTCGCCCCGGCCACCGCCGAGGCGGTCGTGGCGGTGCTCGACGCGCACGACATCCCGCTGGCGGGCCGCCGGGTCGCCGTCGTCGGCCGCTCCACCGTGGTCGGCAAGCCGGCCGCCCTGCTCCTGCTGGACCGGGACGCGACCGTCACCGTGGCCCACTCCCGCACCACGGACCTCGCCGCCCTCACCACCGGCGCCGACATCGTCGTGGCGGCGGCCGGCCGTCCGGGACTGATCACCGCCGCCCATCTCCGTCCCGGGGCGGTCGTCGTCGACGTCGGCACCAACCCCACCCCGGACGGCGGCCTCACCGGCGACGTGGACGCCGCCTCGGTGGCCGGGAAGGCCGCCGCGCTCACCCCCGTCCCCGGCGGTGTCGGCCCGGTGACCACGGCCCTGCTGCTCCAGCACACGGTGCGCGCCGCGGCCACCGCCCACGCCGCCGCCGGTACGGCCGCCTGATCAGCCGGCGGTGCCGGCCGGCACCGGTGCGGCCGTGCCGGGGGCCGGCTCGGCCGCAGCCGCCGCCGTCTTCCGGGCGCGGCCGGTCTTGAGCAGGATCACCAGCGCCGTGCTGACGAGGGTGCCCGCCGCGATCGCGATCAGGTAGAGGAGAGGGCTGCCGATCAGCGGGACGACGAAGAACCCGCCGTGCGGTGCCCGCAGCGTGTTGCCGAACGCCATGGTCAGCGCGCCGGTGACCGCGCCGCCCGCCATCGCGGACGGGATGACCCGCAGCGGGTCGGCGGCGGCGAACGGGATCGCGCCCTCGGTGATGAACGAGGCGCCCAGCACCCAGGCCGCCTTGCCGTTCTCCTTCTCCGTCCGGGTGAACAGCTTGCCGCGCACCGTGGTGGCCAGTGCCATGGCCAGCGGCGGGACCATGCCGGCCGCCATCACGGTGGCCATGATCTGGAGGCTGGTGTCGGTGGGGGCGGTGACCGCGATGCCGCCGGTGGCGAAGGCGTAGGCCACCTTGTTGACCGGTCCGCCGAGGTCGAAGCACATCATGAGCCCGAGCAGGATGCCCAGCAGGACGGCGTTGCTGCCGCTGAGTCCTTCCAGCCAGTCGGTGAGGCCGGACTGGGCGGAGGCGATGGGCTGGCCGATGACGATGTACATCAGGAAGCCGACGACGGCGGAGGAGATCAGCGGGATGACGACCACCGGCATGATGCCGCGCAGCGCCGCCGGGACGTCGACCCGCTGGATGGCCATCACCACCGCGCCCGCGAGGAGTCCGGCGGCGAGGCCGCCGAGGAATCCGGCGTCGATGGTGACGGCGATGGCGCCGCCGACGAAGCCGGGGACGAGTCCCGGGCGGTCGGCCATGCCGTAGGCGATGTAGCCGGCGAGCACCGGGATGAGGAAGCCGAACGCGGCGCCGCCGAGCTGGAAGAGCAGCGCGGCCCAGCTGTGGGCTTCGGTCCACACGAAGTGGTCGGCGACGGAGGGGGCGTCGCTGATCTCGTATCCGCCGAGGGCGAAGCCGAGGGCGATCATCAGTCCGCCGGCGGCGACGAACGGGACCATGTAGCTGACGCCGGTCATCAGCCAGGTGCGCAGCCGGGTGCCGAAGCCGTCGGTGCTGTCCCCGGCGGTGCGGTCCATGGGCGCGGCGTCGTCGCCGTCCCCGCCGGTTCCGGTACGGGGGTGGGTGCCGGCCGGGGCCTCGGCGGCGCGCCGTCTGGCCTCGGCGATGAGTTCGGCGGGGCGGTTGATGGCGGCTTTGACGCCGACGTCGACGGTGGGTTTGCCGGCGAACCGGTGGCGTTCGCGTACTTCGACGTCGTGGGCGAAGACGACCGCGTCGGCGGCGGCGATGACGGCGGGGTCGAGGCGTTCGAAGCCGGCGGAGCCCTGGGTTTCGACGCTGATGAGCACGCCGTCGGCCTCGGCGGCGCGGTCGAGGGACTCGGCGGCCATGTAGGTGTGGGCGATGCCGGTGGGGCAGGAGGTGACGGCGACGATACGGAACGGGGCGCCGTCCCCGGTCGCGTCGCCGTCGCCCGCCCCCTCGGCCGGTACGGCGTCCGGTGCGGTCTCCGGCTCCGCGTCCGGTGCGGCGGGGGCGTCCGGCTGCGCCGGGTCCTCGCCGCGGATGAGGGCGGCGGCCCGTTCGGGGGAGGTCTCGGTGCGCAGCGCGTCGGTGAACTCGGCGCGCATGAGGTCGCGCGCCAGGGTGGAGAGGATGCCGAGGTGGTCCTGGTCGGCGCCGGCCGGGGCGGCGATGAGGAAGACCAGGGTGGCCGGTCCGTCGGCGGCGCCGAAGTCGATGCCGGTGGCGCTGCGGCCGAAGGCGAGGGTGGGTTCGGTGACGTGGGCGCTGCGGCAGTGGGGTATGCCGATGCCGCCTTCGAGGCCGGTGGGCATCTGTTCCTCGCGGGCGGCGACGTCGGCGAGGAAGCCGTCGAGGTCGGTGACGCGTCCGGCGGCGGCCATGCGGCCGGCCAGGGCGCGGGCCGCTTCGTCCTTGGTGGCGGCGGCGCGGTCGAGGTCGAGGTCCACCAAATCAGCGGTGATCAGGGGGGTGTTCATCTCGTGGCTCCATCGAGGGGGCGGTCGAGGGGGACGTCGGTGGTGACGGTCACCGCTTCGGGGCGGAGGTCGTCGGGGGTGGGCATGAGGGAGCCGGGGAGTGCGACGGCGGCGGCTCCGTGGGCGAGGGCGGCGGCGAGGGCGGCGGGGCCGGTGCCGCCGGCGGTGAGGAACCCGGCGAGGGAGGCGTCGCCCGCGCCGACGTCGCTGCGGACGGCGGTGACGCGGGCGCTGCCGAAGCAGGTGCCGCGTTCGTCGACGAGGAGTTGTCC
>NZ_JBHWJL010000249.1:0-7909 GCF_042731495.1 Streptomyces sp. NPDC059853 | reverse complement strand
GGCCGACCCCTACGGCGCGCTCGACCTGGCCGTGGAGAAGCTCGAAGCCCGGCTGCGCAGGCAGCACGACAAGCGCAAGTGCCGTCGCGGCAAGGGGCGCATCCCCGCCAGTGAGGTGGGCGCGGCCGTCCCCGAGGCGGCGGTGATCAACGACGAGGGCGAGCTGGAGGTCGGCCCCCGGGAGCCGGAGGAGCCCGCGGTGCCGGTGCGCCGCGCGGGTTCGATCGTCGTGCAGGGCGATGGGCCGCTCGTCGTCCGGGAGAAGACCCACAAGGCCGCCCCCATGTCGCTGGAACAGGCGCTGGAGGAGATGGAGCTGGTGGGCCACGACTTCTATCTGTTCGTGGACATCGACACCAAGCTGCCGAGCGTGGTCTACCGGCGGCACGGGTACGACTACGGCGTGATCCACCTGGAAGGTGACCCGCTGGCGGAGCGGGCCCCGGTCGGTGCGGGAGCCGTACTGGGCGGCTGACATCGCTCCTGCGGGCGCCCCCGGGCCGGATCGTGGATCTGGCGGGGGCGCCCGTCATGGAATCATGGGCGTGCCAACCGGCTTACGGTGGCCATCCGTTGTCCGGTGGGCGGTACCGGCCTGTGCAGGGGGATACGACGATGGTGGACGGCTTCGGACCCGTGATGCCCCGCACCGGGCCGGCGCGGGAGCGGCGGGGCCTGCCGCACGGGGCGCCGGAGACGGAGAGTACGGACGGTATGGACGGTGTGCCCACCCGCCGGGAGCCGATCCGGGTGCTGGTCGTGGACGACCACGAGCTGTTCCGGCGGGGTCTGGAGATCGTGCTGGCGCAGGAGGAGGACATCCAGGTCATCGGGGAGGCCGGGGACGGCGCCGAGGCCGTGGAGAAGGCCGCCGACCTGCTGCCCGACATCGTGCTGATGGATGTGCGGATGCCGCGCCGGGGCGGGATCGAGGCGTGCACCTCGATCAAGGAGGTGGCCCCCAGCGCGCGGATCATCATGCTGACGATCAGCGACGAGGAAGCCGATCTCTATGACGCGATCAAGGCCGGGGCGACGGGCTATCTGCTGAAGGAGATCTCCACCGACGAGGTGACCGCCGCGATCCGGGCGGTGGCGGACGGTCAGTCGCAGATCAGCCCGTCGATGGCGGCCAAGCTGCTCACCGAGTTCAAGTCGATGATCCAGCGCACCGACGAGCGGAGGCTGGTCCCGGCGCCCAAGCTCACCGACCGGGAGCTGGAGGTGCTGAAGCTGGTGGCCACCGGGAAGAACAACCGGGACATCGCCAAGGCGCTGTTCATCTCCGAGAACACCGTGAAGAACCACGTGCGCAACATCCTGGAGAAGCTTCAGCTGCACTCCAGGATGGAGGCCGTGGTGTACGCGATGCGGGAGAAGATCCTGGATCTGGAGACCGGCTAGGTAACACAGCTGGGGTGCCGTCCCTGGGCCGTCTCGTGTGGATCTTCGTGGACGAGGCCGCGTTGTCGGATGCGGTGCGTCGCGAGGCGCCGGAGCGCCCTCAGGGTGGTGTCCTCCGGGCGGTTCGGCAACGCGGGGAGGTTCCCCCGGCCTTCGGCCGGGAGGTGCCCCCATCAGCCGCGTAAACAACCCCGCGGGTCAATACACCTAGCGGTAGGCGGCGCGGAGGGCCGCGGCCAGCTCGCGCTCCAGCGGGACGTGCAGCTCGTCGGGGGTGGTGCGCTCCACCCGGACCGCCTCGGCGCCCACCCAGGACGCCGCCTCGACCAGGGCCTCGGCCATGGCCGGGACGGACTTCGCGGCCCGCTCGGGGCCGCCCTCGAACGAGGCGTGCCGGGCGACGAGCGTGGTGCCCTCGCGGGCCGGGTCCACCCGGCCCAGCAGCCGGCCGCCGGACAGCAGGGGCATGGCGAAGTAGCCGTAGACGCGGCGCGGCCGGGGTACGTACGCCTCCAGCCGGTGCACGAAGCCGAACATCCGCTCGGTGCGGGCGCGGTCCCAGATCAGCGAGTCGAACGGGGAGAGCAGCGTGGTGCGGTGCCGGCCGCGCGGCGTGCTCTCCAGCGCGCGGGGGTCGGCCCAGATCCGGTGCCGGCCCTCCCGGCGCCCGCCCGCCGGGGCCCAGCCGTCGACCGTGACCTCCACCAGGCCGGAGTCCTCGACGACCGAGGCGACCTCGGCGGACTTCAGCCGGTGGTAGTCGGCCAGGTCGGCCTGGGTGGCCACGCCCAGCGCGGCGCCCGCCTGCGCGACCAGCCGGCGCAGACAGGTGGCGTCGTCGAGATCGTCGTGCAGCAGGGCGTCGGGGACGGCCCGCTCGGCCAGGTCGTACACCCGCTTCCAGCCGCGCCGCTCGACACACACCACCTCCCCGAACATGAGTGCCCGCTCGACGGCGACCTTGGCGTCGCTCCAGTCCCACCAGGGGCCGCCGTTCTTCGCCCCGCCCAGCTCGGTGGCGGTCAGCGGGCCCTCCGAGCGCAGCTGGTCCACGACCCGCTGGTACACGCCCTCGGCCAGCCCGTGGTACAAGGATTCGCGGTCGCGGAAGGCGCGGCGCCGGAAGGCGAACAGCGGCCACTCCTCGATGGGCAGCACGCACGCGGCGTGCGACCAGTACTCGAAGGAGGCGCCGCCCGACCAGTACGCCTCCTCCACCGCCTGCCGGCCGACCGCGCCCAGCCGCGCGTACGGCAGCAGTTCGTGCGAGCGGGCCAGCACCGAGATGGTGTCGAGCTGGACCTGACCGAGGTGGCGCAGGACGCCGCGCACCCCGGCCCGGCGGTCCACCGCGCCGAGCAGTCCCTGGGCGCGCAGCGCGATCCGGCGGGCCTCGTCGGCGGTCAGGCGGGCAGGAGCAACAGTCATGGTGGCGATCGTAGGGCCGACCACTGACACTCGCGTCGGCGCTCGCATACCATGGCCGGTGCGGCGGGGCCATTCTCGCTGTGCCCGCGTCCCAGCAGGCCCGACCCAAGGAGACCAGCCCTCGTGTCCGTCTTCAACAAGCTCATGCGTGCAGGCGAAGGCAAGATCCTGCGCAAGCTGCACCGCATCGCCGCTCAGGTGAATTCCATTGAAGAGGACTTCCTTGATCTCTCCGACGCGGAGCTGCGGGCGCTGACCGACGAGTACAAGGAGCGCCTCGACCAGGGCGAGACGCTCGACGACCTGCTCCCGGAGGCGTTCGCCACGGTCCGTGAGGCCGCCAAGCGGGTGCTGGGCCAGCGCCACTACGACGTGCAGCTGATGGGGGGCGCGGCGCTGCACCTCGGTTATGTCGCGGAGATGAAGACCGGTGAGGGCAAGACGCTGGTCGGCACGCTGCCCACGTATCTGAACGCGCTGTCCGGCAAGGGCGTGCACCTGATCACGACCAACGACTACCTGGCGCAGCGCGACTCGGAGTGGATGGGCCGTGTCCACCGTTTCCTGGGCCTGGAGGTCGGCTGCATCACGGCGGGCATGACCCCGGCGCAGCGGCGGGCGCAGTACGCGTGCGACATCACCTACGGCACGAACAACGAGTTCGGCTTCGACTACCTGCGCGACAACATGGCGTGGTCGAAGGAAGAACTGGTGCAGCGCGGCCACAACTTCGCGGTGGTGGACGAGGTCGACTCGATCCTCATCGACGAGGCGCGTACCCCGCTGATCATCTCCGGCCCCGCCGACCAGGCGACGAAGTGGTACGCGGACTTCGCGAAGCTGGTCAAGCGGCTGGAGAAGGGTGAGGCGGCGGTGCCCTCGCGCCAGCAGGCGGAGACCGGCGACTACGACGTGGACGAGAAGAAGCGCACGGTCGCCATCCACGACGCCGGTGTCAGCAAGGTCGAGGACTGGCTGGGCATCGACAACCTGTACGAGTCGGTGAACACGCCGCTGGTCGGTTACCTCAACAACGCGATCAAGGCCAAGGAGCTGTACAAGAAGGACAAGGACTACGTCGTCATCGACGGCGAGGTCGTGATCGTCGACGAGCACACCGGCCGTATCCTCGCGGGCCGCCGCTACAACGAGGGCATGCACCAGGCCATCGAGGCCAAGGAGGGGGTGAAGATCAAGGACGAGAACCAGACGCTCGCCAAGATCACCCTCCAGAACTACTTCCGGCTGTACAGCAAGCTGTCGGGCATGACCGGTACGGCGATGACCGAGGCCGCCGAGTTCCACCAGATCTACAAGCTGGGCGTGGTGCCGATCCCGACCAACCGGGGGATGGCGCGCATCGACCAGGCGGACCTGATCTACCGCACCGAGGTCGCCAAGTTCAACGCGGTGGTCGAGGACATCGTGGAGAAGCACCGCACCGGGCAGCCGGTGCTGGTGGGGACGACGTCGGTGGAGAAGTCGGAGTACCTGTCCCAGCAGCTGAACAAGCGCGGTGTGCGGCACGAGGTGCTGAACGCGAAGAACCACGAGCGGGAGGCGGCGATCGTCGCCAAGGCCGGCCGCAAGGGCGCGGTCACGGTGGCCACCAACATGGCGGGCCGCGGTACCGACATCAAGCTGGGCGGCAACCCGGACGACATCGCCGAGGCGGAGCTGCGCAAGCGCGGCCTGGACCCGGTGGAGCACGTCGAGGAGTGGGCGGCGGCGCTGCCGCAGGCGCTGGAGCGGGCCGAGAAGGCCGTCGAGGACGAGTTCCAGGAGGTCAAGGAGCTGGGCGGGCTCTACGTCCTGGGCACCGAGCGGCACGAGTCGCGGCGTATCGACAACCAGCTGCGCGGCCGGTCCGGACGTCAGGGCGACCCGGGCGAGTCGCGGTTCTACCTGTCGCTGGGCGATGACCTGATGCGGCTGTTCAAGGCGCAGATGGTGGAGCGGGTCATGGCGATGGCCAATGTGCCCGACGACGTGCCGATCGAGAACAAGATGGTGACCCGGGCGATCGCCTCCGCTCAGGGCCAGGTCGAGCAGCAGAACTTCGAGATCCGCAAGAACGTCCTCAAGTACGACGAGGTGCTCAACCGGCAGCGCGAGGTCATCTACGGCGAGCGCCGCCGGGTCCTGGAGGGCGAGGACCTGCACGAGCAGATCCGCTTCTTCATGGACGACACCATCGACGCCTACGTCCAGGCGGAGACGGTGGAGGGCTTCGCCGAGGAGTGGGACATGGACCGGCTGTGGGGCGCGTTCAAGCAGCTCTACCCGGTGCAGGTCTCGGTGGAGGACCTGGAGGACGAGGCGGGCGGCCGGGACGGGCTGACGCCGGAGTTCATCGCGGAGTCCATCAAGGAGGACATCCACAAGCAGTACGACGCCCGCGAGGAGGAGCTGGGCTCCGAGGTGATGCGGGAGCTGGAGCGGCGTGTGGTGCTCTCCGTGCTGGACCGCAAGTGGCGTGAGCACCTGTACGAGATGGACTACCTCCAGGAGGGCATCGGGCTGCGCGCGATGGCGCAGCGCGACCCGGTGGTGGAGTTCCAGCGCGAGGGCTTCGACATGTTCACGGCCATGATGGACGGGATCAAGGAGGAGTCGGTCGGCTACCTGTTCAACCTGGAGGTCCAGGTGGAGCGGAAGGTCGAGCAGGTGCCGGTCCAGGCGGCTGCGCCGGGCGCGGGCGCCGGCGGCGCGGCGCCGAAGATCCTGGCCAAGGGCCTGGAGGCGCCGAAGCGGGCGGACCGGCTGCATCTGTCGGCCCCGTCGGTGGACGGGGAGGGCGGTGTCGTGGAGAGCGATGTCGTCACCGGTGCCGACCAGCCGACGGGTGGCCGGGCGGACCGCCGGAAGGCCCAGAAGGGCGGCCGGCGCCGCAAGAAGTGACGCGGAGCCCGCGAGCGCGGTGACGGAGGGGCGGCGGGGCCGGCGGAAGCCGGTACCGCCGCCCCTCCGGCGTGCGGGGGCGGTGCGCCTGCGGCGTGCGGGGCGCGCCCCGCCGGATCAGCGGCGGCTGCCGTCGATGCGGCGGGTGGGCGGCGCCGTGGGATGCGGCGGGTCCTGGTGGCCGGGGTTCATCGTGTCCAGCTCCAGCGCCGCGCACCGCCAGCCGCCCGCCCCGCCCTCCTCCAGGCGGAAGGCGATGGCCCGGGTGCGGTCGCCCTCCGTCACGCGGGCGAACGCTTCGAGCACCCCGGACGCCGGGCGGGTGGCGTCCACCCGGCGCAGCACCGGGACCCCGCCGCTGCCCAGCGGGGGGTGGTCGGCGGCGCGGGCGAGCGTCTCGTACGCCTCGGGCGTGGTGTGCCCCATCAGCAGGTGGACGGGGCGGCGGCCGCTGAGGATCAGCAGCAGCCGCTCGGCGAACCAGCGCGGCGGGCCGCTGGTGGTGCCGCCCCTGCGGGGCAGCGGCACGCCGGGGCGCCGGGGGTCGGTGCGCCGGGTGCGGGGCCCGGACCCCGCACCGGTGCGGGAGCGTCGGTCGATCCTGCTCGGCCCGGTGGTGTGCACGCCGCCCCCTGTTTCTACTCACGAGTAACTATGACGCAGTGTAGTCAGTCGACAGCGGAGCGGCAAGGCGTACCCTGGGATCACCCCCGTCAAGTCCTGTGATGAAAGCGGCAGTCCATGCGCGTCTACCTCCCCCTCACCCTCCCCGGGCTCGCCGCCCTGCACCGGACGGGAGAGCTGGGGCCCGCGCCGCTGGCCGCCGTCGCCGTCACCCCCGCCCTGCGCGCCTGGTACGGAGCGGACGCGGACGAGGAGGAACTGGAGTACGCCGCGCTCGGCGAGGCCGCCGACGCCTCGCTGCGGCTGCTCGCCGCCGACCCCGCCGCGCCCCGGCGCCGCGTGGTCCTCGCCGCCGAGGTCCCCGACCGCACCGTCGTGCCCGGCACCGACCCCGCGGCGCCCGGCGCCGTCACCCTCACCGCCCCCGTCCCGCCGGCCCGGCTCGCCGCCGTCCACCTCGACGCCGCCGCCGCGGAGCCCGACGTCACCGCCGCCCTCGCCGACGGCACGGACGACACGGACGCCCTCGCCGACCCCGGCCACGAACTGCTCTGGTACGGCGTCCAGGAGATCCCCCACCTCCTGCCGTAATCGTTCGCACCCGCCCGCGCCGCCCCGTACCGTCGAGACCATGCCTGTGGACACCCAGACCGCCGCCCCGCGCCCCGCCGCCCACATCGTGTGGGACTGGAACGGCACCCTCCTGCACGACACGGACGTCGTCGTCGAGTCCGTCAACGCCTGCCTCGCCGTCTTCGAGGCCGGTCCCATCACCGTGGAGCGCTACCGCGACGAGTACTGCGTCCCCATCCCCCGCTTCTACCAGCGCCTCCTCGGCCGCGAGCTGAGCGGCCCCGAATGGGAACGCCTCGACGGCGCCTTCCAGCGGCACTACGCCCAGCACGCCGGCCGCGCCGCGCTCACCGAGGGCGCCACCGACCTGCTGCTCTCCTGGCAGCGCGCCGGCCACACCCAGTCGCTGTGCTCCCTCGCCCTGCACGACCAGCTCACCCCGCTGGTCACCCGGCTCGGCATCGCCGGCCACTTCACCCGCGTCGACGGCAGCACCGGCGCGGGCAACCGCACCGGCAAGGCCGAGCAGATGGCCCGTCACCTGGCCGCCCTCGGCTCCGTCCCCCCGGAGCGCACCGTCGTCATCGGCGACGCCACCGACGACGCGCTGGCCGCCGCGCACATCGGGGCGCACGCCGTGTTGTATACAGGCGGATCGCACAGCCGCCGCAGTCTCCGGCGCGCCGGCGTCCCCGTCGTGGACAGCCTCGCGGACGCGGTCGCCCTGGCAGCGGAGCTGGGGGGTGTCTGACGGGTCCCGCCCGGCCCGGAGGCCGCCCCCGGCCCGGCGGCTGGGAGGTGCCCCCAGGCACGGCACCCCGCCGCACCACGCTCCGCTCCGTCTCTGCTCTCTTGGGAGACTCGGGAAGCAGAGCTGTCGGGCCCGGCCGGGCAGCCCACTACGAGGCCGGCCCTCCGCCTTGAGCGAAGCGAAGGGGGCACCTCCCAGCGTCAGCTGGGGGAGCACCGCACCAGGATC
>NZ_JBHWJL010000248.1:0-7983 GCF_042731495.1 Streptomyces sp. NPDC059853 | reverse complement strand
CAATAGCGGCCGCGCCCCCCCCGCTTTAGGCTTGGGGGGTGCGGCCGTTCATATCGGCCCATTGAGCGCATATGCCTGAGAGGAACGAGGCGGGAGCACATGACCGACCCGGTGACGGCGGGGGCGGGCCACGTCGGCACGTTCGACGAGAAGCGCGCCGAGAACGCCGTCCGTGAACTGCTGATCGCCGTCGGCGAGGACCCCGACCGCGAAGGGCTGCGGGACACCCCGGCCCGGGTGGCCCGGGCGTACCGCGAGATATTCGCCGGGCTGTGGCAGGAGCCGGAGGATGTGCTGACCACGACCTTCGATCTGGGCCACGACGAGATGGTGCTGGTGAAGGACATCGAGGTGATGTCCTCCTGCGAGCACCACCTGGTGCCGTTCGTCGGCAAGGCCCACGTCGGCTACATCCCGTCCTCCAGCGGCAAGATCACCGGCCTGTCGAAGCTGGCCCGGCTGGTGGACGTCTACGCCCGCCGCCCGCAGGTCCAGGAGCGGCTGACCACGCAGATCGCCGACTCGCTCATGCGGATCCTGGAGCCGCGCGGGGTGATCGTGGTGGTGGAGTGCGAGCACATGTGCATGACGATGCGCGGGGTGCGCAAGCCGGGCGCCAAGACCACCACCTCGGCGGTCCGCGGTCAGCTGCGGGACGCGGCGACGCGCGCCGAGGC
The DNA here is from genome assembly GCF_042731495.1 of Streptomyces sp. NPDC059853. Classification (NCBI taxonomy): domain Bacteria; kingdom Bacillati; phylum Actinomycetota; class Actinomycetes; order Kitasatosporales; family Streptomycetaceae; genus Streptomyces; species Streptomyces sp. NPDC059853. The sequence continues at coordinate 7,306 of NZ_JBHWJL010000248.1, read as the reverse complement.
GATGAGCCTGATCCTCTCCCGCTGAGCGGACGGGCGCCGGCTCCGCGCGCTACGCGCGTTCCAGCAGCCGCTTGAGGGTGGCCAGATCCTTCTCGACGGCGGCGGCGTCGCCGCGGAAGTCCGCCTCGCTCCGGCCCGGGCGGCGTCGCACGGTGAAGACGACCTCGCAGGCGTCCGGGCCGTCCGGGATCACCCGCAGCGGGTTGTACACGCTCTCGCCGCCGGGCAGCCGCACCTCGTGGTCGAGGACGCCGTACGGATTGCGGGGCGCGAAGGTCACCTCCACCCGGCCCATGGGGGAGGCGGCGGCGATCCAGCGGCCGTCGACCAGTTCGATGGAGCCGCCGAGTCAGGCGGCCCAGGCGGGCAGCTGGGCCGGGTCACCGGCGTAGGCGTAGACCTCGTCGGCGGGCCGCTCGATGCGCGTGCTCAGATGCAGGGATTCCATGCCGGGCACGCTATCGGGGGCCGGGGCCGGCCCGTCTTGAACGAAACGGCCGGTGCGGTGCGGGTCAGTGCTTGCCGGCCCGGGGCTTGCCGAAGAAGTCGAACCCGCCGGCGGGCTCCGTCCGCCGCGGCGGGGCCGGCTGGGGCTGCTGGGGGACGGGGCGGGCCTGCGGCGCGGTGCCGGCGGGCGGGGTGTCGCCCTCGGCCGGCCGCGCCGCCGGGCGGCCGGGCCGCTCCTGCGGCTGCTGCTGTGTGGCGGCCTGCTCCTGCCGGGCCTGCTCCTGGCGGGAGCCGTTGCGCGACAGCTTGCCGAGCGCCTCGTACGCCTGGAGGTAGGTGAGCTGAGTGGGGGCGCCGCCCGAGGTGCGGTGGTCGGTCGCCTGCGCGGGCAGGGCCTTGGCCGGTTCCGCGGCCTCCAGGGCCAGCTGCCTGCGGCCCTCCAGGGCCTTGGCGCGCTCGGTCTCGGCGGTGGCGTACCGGCGCAGCAGGTCGGCGTGCTCGGAGCGGAGCCGGCCCAGTTCGATGCGCTTGGCGCGGACCTTGGCCTCCAGGGTGGCGACCAGTTCCTGGGCCTCTTCCAGCTCGGCCTGTTTCTCCTCGACCTGCCAGCTGATGCCGGCCTTGGCGGCCCGTTCGCGGGCCACCTTGCGGCCGGCCTCCAGGTCCCAGCGGCGCAGCAGGAAGGCCGCGGCGACGGCGGCGGCCGCGGCGAGCGTGGTCAGGGAGCGCAGCACCACGATGCCGCCGTCGCCGGTGCCGGCCAACCAGGCGGTGCCGGCGCTCAGTACGGCGGTCCCTCCCAGCAGGGCGGGAACCAGCACCCGGTGCAGCGGTGCATTGCGGTGACGTCCACGGGCCATGCCCGAAACCTACCGTGACGCCCGGGCCCGCCGGGACCCGCCCGGCGGACCGTTCTCAGGTGGTTACATTCCGCTGTGGCCGGGTGACGGGGGATCAGCCGCCGAGCAGTCCCTTCTCCTGGAGATAACTCCCGGCGACGTCCGCCGCCTTGAGACGTTCGGCGTCCACCTGCCGGTTGAGTTCCACGAGATCCTCGGTGGTGAGGGTGGCGGTGAGCCGGTTCAGCGTGTCGGTGATCTCCGGGTCGTCACCGATGCCGGCGTGCAGCACGGGCAGCAGATTGTCGGCGAGTTGGAGGTTCTGGTCGTCCTCCAGCAGCACCAGGCCGAACTCGTCGAGTGTGCCGTCGGTGGTGGACACCAGGACGAGATCGTCGGTGCCGTCCTTGACCGCCTGCTTGGCCTGGACGGTGCCGACGCCCTTGGGGTCTATCCCGGTGATGTCGATGCCGTAGACCTCTTCGAGACCCGGCTGGCAGAACGGACGTTCTGGGCATTCATCGCCGGCCGCCAGCTTGATCGGCAGTCCGGAGGCGCCGAGGTCCGAGAGGGTGGTCAGCCCGTGCTCCTCGGCGAACTCGGCGGTGACGGCGAAGGCGTTCTGGTTGACGGCGTCCCCGGCGTCCAGCACGGTCAGCCCGCGCGGGGTGGCGAGTTCCCGCAGCGCCTCGACGGTGGCCACCGGGTCGGAGGAGGCGACGAGCGGGGCGTCCTCGCCGTTGGCCCGGACGTTGAGGAACTCGGTGAGGGTGGCGGCGTACTCGGGCACGATGTCGATCGAGCCCTTCTCCAGCTCCGGCGCGTACAGTTCGCGGCTCTGCACCGTGATGACCTCGGTGGTGTAGCCGGCGTCCGTCAGCAACTGGGAGTACAGCTCGGCCATGATGGTGGCCTCGGTGAAGTCGCCGCCGCCGATGGTGAGGGTGCCGGTGGACGCGCCGCTGTCCTGCTCGCCGCCGTCGCCTCCCCCGGATTCCAGGCTGTCGCCGCCGCAGGCGGTCAGCGCCAGCGCGAGGGCGGCGCTGCCGCAGGTGACGCCGAGCAGCCGGCGCAGCGGGGTTCGGGAGGTGGTCGCGGTCACGGTGTCGCCTTTCGACGGGGGAGGGTACGGGTTCAGGGCCGGGCGGGCGCCTCGGCGGCGTCGGCCGGTACGGGGACGGGGCCGGGCGGTACGGCGTCCGCGGCCGGTGCGGCACCGGCGCGGCGGCGCCCGGGACGGGTGGGGTCGAGCAGCCGCTGGAGCAGGGCCAGCAGTCCCTCGACGGCCAGCGCGAGCACGGCCACCAGGACGGCGCCCGCGACGACCTGCGCGGTGCGGTAGTTGGCGAAGCCGGCGGTGATCACGCGGCCGAGCCCGCCGCCGCCGGGCAGCGCGGCGAGCGTGGCGGTGGCCACGATCTGCACGGCGGCGGTGCGCACCCCGGTCATCAGCATCGGGAAGGCCAGCGGCAGTTCGACCCGGCCGAGGACCTGCCACCGCGACATGCCCATGCCGCGCGCGGCCTGCACGATGTCGCGGTCGGTCCCGGCGATGCCCACGTAGGCGTTGGTGAGCAGCGGGGGCACCGAGAACAGCACGAGGGCGATGAGGGTGGGCAGTTCGCCGTAGCGGGCGAGCGGGGTGAGGGTGAGCAGCACCAGCACGGCGAAGGTCGGCACGGCGCGGCCGGCGTTGGAGATGTTGATGGCCAGCGCTCCGCCGACGCGGCGTCCGCCGCCGTGGCCGAGCCACATGGCGAGCGGCAGGGCGATGGCGCAGGCGGCGAGCAGGGCGACGGCCGTGAGGTAGAGGTGCTCGCCCAGCCGCTGGGTGATGCCGCCGTCGCCGCTCCAGTGCGCGGCGGTGGTGAGCCAGCTCCAGGCTCCGGTCAGGGCGTTCACGCGATCCGTCCCTTCCGGGCCCAGGGGGTGAGGGCGCGCTGGGCGCCGAGCAGCAGCAGATCGGCGGTGACGGCGAGCAGGACGCACAGCACGGAGGCGGTCAGCACCTCGGCCTTGAAGTAGCTCTGCATGCCGCTGTAGATGAGGTTGCCGAGGCCGCCGTGGCCGACGATGGCGCCCACGGTGGTGAGGGAGACGGCGGAGACGGTGGCGATCCTGACCCCGGCCATGACGGCGGGCAGCGCGAGCGGCAGTTCGACGGTGAGCAGCAGCCGGCCGCGTCCGTACCCCATGCCGAGTGCCGCGTCCCGGACGTCGGCGGGCACGGAGCGGAGCCCGGTGAGCATGTTGCGCACCAGGACGGTCAGGGAGTAGAGCACCAGTCCGCACACCACCACCGCCATCGACAGGCCGAAGAACGGCAGCAGCAGCGCGTACATGGCGAGGGACGGGATGGTGTAGAGAACGGTGGTCAGCCCCAGGAGTGAGCCGGCCGCCGGCCGCCAGCGGCGGGCCAGCAGGGCGAGTGGGAAGGCGACGGCGACGGCGATGGCCACCGCGGACGCCGTGATGACGAGGTGTTGCACGGTGGCGTCGGCCAGCTCCTGGCCGCGGGTGCGTACGTACTCCCCGCAGATCCAGTCGTTCGCCACCAGACAACTATTCGCACTCATGTCCACGACCCTAGGCGGTAAACCTGACAGACTCATGAACATGCTGCTTTTCGACCACGTCACCAAGCGCTATCCGGACGGCACCCTCGCGGTGGACGATCTGTGTCTGGAGGTGGCGCGCGGCGAACTGGTCACCCTGGTCGGGCCCTCGGGCTGCGGCAAGACCACCACCATGAAGATGGTCAACCGGCTGGAGGCCCCCACCTCCGGGCGTGTCCTGCTGGACGGCGAGGACGTCGCCGAGCAGGACCCGGTGCGGCTGCGCCGCCGCATCGGCTACGTCATCCAGCAGGTCGGGCTCTTCCCGCACAAGACCGTGCTCGACAACACCGCCACCGTGCCCGTCCTGCTCGGCGAGCGCCGCGCGGCCGCCCGGCGGCGGGCCGCCGAACTGCTGGAGCTGGTCGGCCTGGACCCGGCCGTGTACGGGGGCCGCTACCCCGACCAGCTGTCGGGCGGTCAGCGGCAGCGGGTGGGCGTGGCCCGGGCGCTGGCCGCCGACCCGCCGGTGCTGCTGATGGACGAGCCGTTCGGCGCGGTGGACCCGGTGGTGCGCGAGCGACTGCAGAGCGAGTTCCTGCGGCTCCAGGCCGAGGTGCGCAAGACGGTGCTGTTCGTCACCCACGACATCGAGGAGGCGGTGCGGCTCGGCGACCGGATCGCCGTGTTCGGGCAGGGCCGGGTGGCGCAGTTCGACACCCCGGCCACCGTGCTGGGCGCGCCGGCCACCGAGGAGGTGGCGTCCTTCGTCGGCAGCGACCGCGGCCTCAAGCGGCTGTCCGTCACACCCGTCGAGATCACCGATCTGGAGCAGCCGCCGGTGGTCCATCTGGCCGACTCCATGGCGACGGCCTGCGCCAGGATGCGCGCCGAGGGCGCGCGCTGGGCGGTCGTGCTGGATGGCACGGACCGGCTGCACGGCTGGGTGCGCATACCGCGCGAGGACGACGGCCCCGCCCCCGATGGCACGGTGGCCGGGCACGCCCGCCGGATGGAGGCGTGGCTGCCGGTGGGCGCCCCGCTCAAGCAGGCGTTCGCCACCATGCTCCAGTACGACGCGGGCTGGATCGCCGTGCTGGACGGGGACCGCTTCCTCGGCGTCCTGACCCCGGCGAGCCTGCACGCGGCGCTGCGCCGCTCGGTCGCGGAGAGCGCCGTGGAGAGCGCGCCGGTGGGGTGAGGGCCGGGCGGACCGGTCCGCCCGGCCGGGGGCCGGTCAGATCGGCGAGCCCATCGGGCCGTGCCGGTCGTGGTCGTCGTCGCCGTCCCCGTCGGGGAGCTTGCACACCCGCTCCAGATAGAGGGCGGCGGCGCACACCGCGATCCCGGCCAGCACCGACAGGCCCGCGTACAGGGCGTGTTCGCGCCGGTTGGGCACGTCCATCCGCTCCAGCAGCAAGAACAGCCCGAAACCGCCGTACAACCCCGCCACCAGGGACGACACCAGGGCGCTCGCCTGGCCGAAGACGACCGCCCTGGCCGCCATCAGCGGCTCCACCGGCCGGGCGCCCCGCCGCCGCTCGCGCTGCGCCCGCAGCCGGCCGCGCAGCGACACCGCCGTACCCAGCAGCACGGCGGCGATGACCGCGAGGACGACGGGCGCGAGCAGCGGTACGGCGGGCAGGGTGCCCAGCGTGTCCCACAGCCCGGCACCCGCCCAGCCGAAGGCGAACGCGGCGGCGAACAGCCCGGCCAGGTTTCTGATCCGCAGGTGGTTCACCGCTGTCCGCGCCCCTCGTCCGTCACCTGTTCCGTGCCTCCCCGCTCAGTCGGGCAGGACCAGTTCGAGATCGGCGCGCCGCGCGATGCCCTGCTCGGGCAGCGCCGACAGCAGGTCGGCGACCCGGCCCTGCCCCGGCACCTCGGCCGCCGGATCGACATCGTGCCACGGCACCAGGACGAAGGCCCGCTCGTGCGCCCGCGGATGCGGCAGGGTGAGCTCCGGATCGTCCGAGACGACGCCCTGGTAGGACACGATGTCCACATCGATGGTGCGCGGCCCCCAGCGCTCGTCGCGGACGCGCTCGAACGCCTCCTCGATGGCGTGCGCGCGCTCCAGCAGGGAGGCCGGGGGAAGCGTGGTCTTCACCACGACCACCGCGTTGAAGTACGTGGACTGGGTGCCGGGCGCGACGCCCCACGGCTCCGTCTCGTACACCGGGGACACGGACTTCACCCGCAGTCCCGGCGTGTCCTCCAGCGCGTCGATGGCGCCCTGGAGGGTTTCGAGGCGGTTGCCGAGGTTGCTGCCGAGGGACAGCACGGCGTGTTTGGGGTTGTGGAGAGTCGAGTCGGCGGCGTCGACCTGCTGCACCACGGAGGCGGGCACCGGCTGGACGGTCGGATCGGGAGTGGACGCGGCATTGCTGGGGGTCATGCTCGGCTCCGCTTGATGGTGATGGTCACGTCGTCGAAGGGAACGGTGATCGGCGCCTGCGGCTTGTGCAGGGTCACCTCTGCCTCGTGCACGGCGGTGAACGCCAGGCAACGGTCGGCGATCCGCTGGGCGAGCGTCTCCAGCAGATCGACGGGTTCGCCGCCGACGACGGCGAGGACTTCCTGGGCCACCACCCCGTAGTCCACGGTCTTCGTCAGGTCGTCGGCCGCGGCGGCGGGCCGGGTGTCCAGGCTCAGGGTGAGATCCACCGTGAACCACTGGCCGCCCTCCCGCTCGTGCGGGAGCACGCCGTGGAACCCCCTGGCCCGCAGCCCGCGCAGCGTGATGCGATCCATGGCCTGCTCCCCTCTCGCTGGTCCCGTGCCGGTACGGGCCGTTGCCGCCGGCACATTCGAATCTACCTGCGGCCGGTGACCGGCCCTGTCAGCGGCGGTTACCCGCCCGCCGTACCGGCTAAGCTCCGGCGCCCACCCCATCACGGCCGCCGCGGCGGCGCCCGGCCGGGGTCGCCCAGCGCGCACGCGCGCGGACCGGGGAGGATGCCGGAATCCCTCCGGTGTCTAGGGTGGGGGTATGGGTGAGATGCAGGGGCAGGTGGCCGGGCTCCCGGCGTGGGGCCGGTGTGCGGTCATGGGCGTCGTCAATGTCACGCCCGACTCCTTCTCCGACGGCGGGCAGTGGTTCGACCCGGAGGCCGCCGTCAAGCACGGCCTCGACCTGGTGGCCGCCGGAGCCGATCTGATCGACGTGGGCGGCGAGTCCACCCGCCCCGGCGCCACCCGGGTGGACGAGGCCGAGGAACTGCGCCGGGTGCTCCCGGTGGTCCGCGCGCTCGCCGCCGAGGGCGTCATCGTCAGCGTCGACACCATGCGCGCCTCCGTCGCGGAGCGGTCGGTCGCCGCCGGGGCGCGCCTCGTCAACGACGTCAGCGGCGGGCGGGCCGACGCCCGGATGGTGCCGGTGGTCGCCGAGGCGGGGGTGCCGTTCGTGGTCATGCACTGGCGCGGCCAGAGCATCGACATGAACGACCGCGCGGTGTACACGGA
>NZ_JBHWJL010000247.1:0-7997 GCF_042731495.1 Streptomyces sp. NPDC059853 | reverse complement strand
GGCGGTGGCCTTCCGTGCCCGGTTGCGAGCGGCGCGGCGCTTCATGGCGCGGCGCTCGTCCTCGCTCATGCCACCCCAGACGCCGGAGTCCTGGCCGGACTCCAGCGCCCACTGCAGGCACTGCTCCATGACGGGGCAGCGGCGGCAGACGGCCTTGGCTTCCTCGATCTGCAGCAGCGCGGGACCGGTGTTGCCGATGGGGAAGAACAGCTCGGGGTCTTCCTCGCGGCAAACGGCGTTGTGACGCCAGTCCATGTCTGCTCCATCTCCTGCACGTTGCAGTTACATTGCTTGTGAATGTGAACGCTTTCACGAACCCCCCGACAAAGAACGAGCCGTGGCTTGCGCTGCGGTGGATGTCTCTGCCGGGATCCCGCTGGGTGGGGAAGAAGGATTCGGGCGATCCTGGGGGCCGAGGTTTCGGCCGTCCCGATCGCCATGTAGAGGTTCGCAAACCTCAGCGGCGGATACAACCCCTTCCCAGAAGTTTTTTTTGAATCCTTGGTGTCGTGTTGCTCACAGCCCTACTTCTCCTGGGTGGAGTCTGGGCTAAACGTTCGACTGTAAGGACTTTTCGGCGTTCCGCTCACACAATCACACGCAGTGCACGGCGTACGCCTGTGAAGGTCACACTCGTGCGCACGCCGAGATGGTCACCATCAAGCTGAAACGGCAGTGGTACCTGCGATTGCAAGGTGAACTCCGTCTCATCGTGGAGTGACACCACATGCTTCCCCTGCGGCCCACGCTCCGGCGAGGACATCAGCAGTTGCGTGACATACCGGGTCAGACCCGACGAGGACAGCTTCGAGATCGCCATCACGTCCAGCGCCGTGTCGAACGACGCCCGCGGCGCCGCGTACACCGGCCGGTTCCCGAAGAACGTCCACGGCGCCGTGTTGCACACTATGGACAACACCAGCTCCTCCACCGGGTCGTGGCCCGGCCGCAGCAGGGTGATCGCCCCCCGCTGCCCGTGCGGATGCCGCGCGAACGCCCGCAGCCCCTGCCGTACGTACAGCGCGTGCGTGGACCGCTTCCCGCGCGCCCGCTGCCGCTCCACCCGCCCGATCACCCCGGCGTCGAACCCCAGCCCGGCACAGAACGTGAACCAGCGCCCCGGCACCTCCGCGTCCCGCGACCCCGGCGTCCCGGACGCGAGACCCAGGCCGATCGTCCGCTCCGAACCGGTGTGCAGCGCGTCCAGCAGCGCCCCCGTCGCCTCCACCGCGTCGTTCGGCAGGCCGAGCGCCCGCGCGAAGACATTCGTCGAGCCGCCCGGCAGCACCGCGAGCCGCGGCAGCCGCTCCGGATCCGGGCCGTGGTGCAGCAGCCCGTTGACCACCTCGTTGGCCGTACCGTCCCCGCCCAGCGCGATCACCAGGTCGACGCTCTCGTCCTCGGCCGCCCGCCGGGCCAGCTCCCTGGCGTGGCCCCGGTGTTCGGTGGCGGCGACCTCCAGCTTCAGATCGCTGGCCAGCGCGTGCGTGAGAACTTCACGGGTCCGGACACTGGTGGTGGTGGCGACCGGATTGACCACGAGAAGCGCGCGCATGGAGTGCAGCGTACCCAGCGCGGGAGGTTCCGGGCGTCAAGGGTGGCCGGGCGCCGGGGCTATACCCTGGCCGCGTGAGCGAGAACAGCACCCCAGCCGGGCGGCCCCGTACGGTGACGGCCGCCGCCGTCCTCACCGGGCTCCAGGGCCTGGTCGCCGCCGGTCTGGGCGGCTACATGCTGCTGCTGGCGGCCACCGGCGACCCCGGGGACCCGATGCAGGCCGTCGTCGGAGCGATCACCGTCCTGGCCCTGGCCCTGGTGCCGCTGGCCGCCGGGCACGGACTGTGGCGGCTGCGCAGCTGGAGCCGCGGCCCGGCCGTGATCACCCAGCTGCTGATGCTTCCGGTGGCCGGCACCCTGGCCGGCAGCGGCGGGGCCTGGCCGGCCGCCGCGGTCGCGCTCGGTGGCACCGCCCTCGCCGTCCTGGTCTGCCTGATGAACCAGACCTCGGCCCAGGCCCTGCGCATCGGGGCCCGCGGCGCCTGAGACGCCGGCCGCACGGTGCGCGTACGGGGTACGGGGCACTCGCCCCGTACCCCGTCTCACTCCTCCACGAGCAGCTTGTCCCGCAGCTGCGCCAGCGTGCGCGCCAGCAGCCGGGAGACATGCATCTGCGAGATCCCGACCTCCTGCGCGATCTGCGACTGCGTCATGTTGCCGAAGAACCGCAGCAGCAGGATCTTCTTCTCGCGCGGCGGCAGTTCCTCCAGCAGGGGCTTGAGGGATTCGCGGTACTCCACGCCCTCCAGCGCGTCGTCCTCCGCGCCCAGGGTGTCCGCCACGGCGGGCGACTCGTCGTCGGTGTCGGGGACGTCGAGGGACAGCGTGCTGTAGGCGTTCGCCGACTCCAGGCCCTCCAGCACCTCCTCCTCGGAGATGTTCAGCCGCTGGGCCAGCTCGTGCACCGTCGGCGCCCGGCCGTGCTGCTGGGACAGCTCGGCGGTCGCCGTGGACAGCGACAGCCGCAGCTCCTGGAGCCGGCGCGGCACCCGCACCGCCCAGCCCTTGTCCCGGAAGTGCCGCTTGATCTCCCCGACCACGGTGGGGGTGGCGTAGGTGGAGAACTCCACCCCGCGCTCCGGGTCGAAGCGGTCCACGGACTTGATCAGCCCGATGGTGGCGACCTGGGTCAGGTCGTCCAGCGGCTCACCGCGGTTGCGGAACCTCCGGGCCAGATGCTCGACCAGCGGCAGATGCATCCGGACCAGGGCGTTGCGCAGCTCGGCGCGCTGCGGCGAGCCGTCGGGGAGCCCGCGCAGTTCGATGAAGAGATCGCGGGCGGCGCCGCGGTCCTGGGGATCGGGCAGCGCCCGCCGGGTGGCGGCCGCCGCCGGTGGTGGCGGTGATGGCGGAGGTTCGGGCTGGCCGGGGATGGCGGCGGCCCGTGCCTGGTCCAGATCGTTCATGTCGGCCCCCTCGTCAGCCGGCGGCCCCACTACGCCGGTCACGGCGCTCCGGGGGCGGCGCCGCGCGTCTTGTGCAGGCTGATGCTGACCGTCTTGTCGTCCTTGACGGTCGATTCCACCTCACCGGCCAGCGCGCTCAGGACGGTCCAGGCGAAGGTGTCCCGCTCGGGGGCGTGACCTTCGGTGGTGGGAGCCGAGACGGTGACCCGCAAGGCATCCCCGACCAGCGTGAAAACGCACTCCAGCACGCTGCCCGGGATGGCTTGCTGGAGCAGGATCGCGCAGGCCTCGTCCACCGCGATGCGCAGATCCTCGATCTCGTCGAGGGTGAAGTCCAAGCGGGCCGCGAGGCCGGCCGTGGCCGTACGCAGGACCGAAAGATAGGCACCCGCCGCGGGCAGCCGGACCTCGACGAAGTCCTGCGATCCTGGCTCACCTGGGAACTGGGACACCCTCACCTCCACAGTGGCTGTCACTGATTGAGCGCTGCCCGGCACCACCGAGGGTGCCGCGCGCCAACACGAAACGTACGCCCTGCGACGCTACCGCGATCACTGGCGTGCTGTCGCCTGGATCTTCGCGGCCACCTCAGCGGTATTACTCATCGTAATGCATCAAGTGCGTTCTGTGGTGGGGCGGATGGGATTCGTTACGGTTTCCGGACCGGGGACTCCGCTGATCACGGCGGCCACGGTGGTCCCGGGGGCGAAGGCCCCCTCCTCGGCGAGCACGGTCAGCGCGTACAGCAGTTTGGCCACGTAGATCAGCTCGACCCCCGGCAGCCCGTGCCGGCCGGCGAAGTCGGCGGCGAACTCCCGCAGCACGGACGGCACCCGGGCGTATCCGCCGTGGTGGAAGCGCTCGTCGAGCCACCAGTCGCCGCGCGGGCCGCCGAACGCCTCCTCCTGGAGGGCGCGTACCCGCTCCGCCGGGGCCGCGCCCTTGAGGACGGGGATGCCCAGCGCCCGCCGCCCGGGGCCGAGTCCGGCGGCGAGCCCGGCGAGGGTGCCGCCGGTGCCCACCGCGACGGCCGCCACATCGGGCGGATCGGCGGCCTCGCGCAGTTCGCGGCCGAGTGCGGCGCAGCCGTGCACGGCCAGGGCGTTGCTGCCGCCCTCCGGGACGAGGTACGGGTCGCCGAACCGGGCGCGCAGCGCGGCCAGCTGGGCCGGGTCGTCGCGCAGCCGGTACGTGGCCCGGCTGACGAAGTGCAGCCGCATGCCGTCGGCGGCGCAGCGGGCGAGCGAGGGGTTGAGGGGGCGGTCGGCGAGTTCGTCGCCGCGCACCACGCCGACGGTGGCGAGCCCGGTGATCCGTCCGGCCGCCGCCGTGGCGCGCAGATGGCTGGAGTAGGCGCCGCCGAAGGTCAGCAGCGTGCGGTGGCCGGCCGCCCGCGCGGCGCGCACGTTCGGCATGAGCTTGCGCCACTTGTTGCCGATCAGCTCGGGGTGCAGCAGATCGTCGCGCTTGAGGAGCAGCCGCAGTCCGTGCCGTGCGAAGCGCTCGTCGCGCACCTCCTGGAGCGGGGAGGGCGGCGGCGTGGTGGTGAGCGGGCCGGGTGCGCGCGTCATGCCGGTGAGGCTACCCGGAGCCGGAGGCGGGCGCGGACACAGAAAAACCCCGCATGGAAATGCGGGGAAAGAAACGCTATATTGCTGGGTTCTGCGCGTGTAAAGAAATGCCAAAGCCGCGCACAATAAGGCTAGTTTACTGAAGGGGGAATTCCTTTGTCAACCGCCCTGGACAAGGAACAGGAATGCCTGACCCAGCTCTACAGCCGCCTCGACGAGCTGCGCGAACAGACCGGGCAGCGGCTGGAGCAGGTGCTCGCCACCACCGGTCTCGGCCACCAGGGACTGACCGAACGGGACGTCGCCGCCGCCGGACTCGCCCGCCGGCTCGGCGAACTGCATGCCGTCGAGAACGGCCTGTGTTTCGGCCGGCTCACCATGACGGAAGGACCGGACCGCGCCATCGGCCGCATCGGAATTCCGGCGGCCCCCGACGAAACCGAACCCCCGCTGATCGACTGGCGCGCACCCGCCGCCCGGCCCTTCTACACCGCCACCGGAGCCCGCACCGAGGGGGTGCGCGTCCGGCGCCATCTGCGCACCAGCGGCCGTACCGTCACCGGCGTCCAGGACGAGGACCTCGGGGCCGGCGCGGTCGCCGGCACCGAGGACGCCCCAGCCCTGCTCGCCGCCCTGAACGCCCCGCGCACCGGCCGGATGAACGACATCGTGGCCACCATCCAGGCCGAACAGGACGCGATCATCCGCGCCCCCCGGGCCGGGGTCCTCGTCGTCCAGGGCGGCCCCGGCACCGGCAAGACCGCCGTCGCCCTGCACCGCGCCGCCTACCTGCTGTACACCCACCGGGAACGGCTGGCCCGCGACGTGGTGCTGATCGTCGGCCCCGGCACCGCCTTCCTGCGCTACATCGGCGAGGTCCTGCCCTCCCTCGGCGAGAGCGGCGTCCTGCTGGCCACCCCCGCCGAGCTGTACCCCGGCGTCACCGCCGACCGCCCCGAGGACCCGCGCACCGCCGGGATCAAGGGTCGCGCGGACATGGCCGAGGTGATCGCCGCCGCCGTCGCCGACCGGCAGTGGCTCCCGGCGGACACCTTGCCCATCGACCACGACGGCGAGACCTTGCACCTCGACCGGGCCACCGCCGAACGCCTGCGCCGCCGCGCCCGCGACCTCGGCCTGCCGCACAACGAGACCGCGCCCCTGCACGGCGAACTGCTCGTCGACGCCCTCGCCCGCACCGTCGCGGCCCGCATCGACGCCGCTGTCCTCGGCGGGGACAGCGGTGCCGACGGCGACCCTCTCCTGGGCGAGGACGAACTCGACGATCTGCGCGCCGAACTGCGCGAGTCCCCCGGCGTACGCGCCGCCCAGCACCGGCTGTGGCCCCCGCTCACCCCGCAGCGGCTGCTCGGCGACCTCTTCGCCTCCCCGCGCCGGCTCGCCTCCGCCGCCCCCGGACTCACCGAAGCGGAACGCGACCTGCTGCTGCGCGCCCCCGGCGGCTGGGCCCCCTCCGACGTACCGCTGCTGGACGAGGCCGCCGAACTCCTCGGCACCGACGACCGCGCCGCCCGGGCCGCCGCAGCCGCCGAGCACGCCGAACAGCTGCGGCTCGCCCAGGAGGCCCTGGACATCGCCCGCGGCTCGCGCGCCACCGAACACGACGACGGCACCGACCCCGAGTCGCTGTCCGCCTTCGACCTGCTCGACGCCGGACGCCTCGCCGAGCGCCACGCCGAGGCCGACCACCGCACCCCCGCCGAACGCGCCGCCGCCGACCGCACCTGGGCCTTCGGCCACATCGTGGTCGACGAGGCGCAGGAACTGTCCCCCATGGCCTGGCGGCTGCTGCTGCGCCGCTGCCCCGCCCGCTCCATGACCCTGGTCGGCGACATCGCCCAGACCTCCGCGCCCGGCGGCGCCCGCTCCTGGGCCGCGGCCCTCGACCCGCACCTGGGCCCCGGCCGGACCCGTACCGTCGAGCTGACCGTCAACTACCGGCTGCCCGCCGAGATCGCCGCCCCGGCCGCCGACGTGCTGCGCGCCATCGACCCGGACCTGCGCCCGCCCCGCGCCGTACGCTCCACCGGCGTGCGGCCCTGGCGGCGCTCCCTCCCCGCCGAAGGGCTGCCCGCCGGGACGGCCCGCGCCCTGGCGGACGAACGCGCCGCGCACCCGGACGGCACCGCCGCCGTGATCGCCCCGCCGGAACTGCTGCCCGCCCTCACCGCGGCGGTCGGCCCGGCACCCGGGGTGAGCGTGCTGGACCCGCGCACCGCCAAGGGACTGGAGTACGACACCGTCCTCGTCGTGGACCCGGACGCCATGCCGCTGCCCGACCGCTATGTGGCGCTCACCCGCGCCACCCAGCGGCTCGGGATCCTCACCCCCAGCCGTGCAGGCTGACCGCCGGATCCCCGCCCAGCGCCCGGAGCAGCATCCGGTCGGTGGAGAGCACCATCTCCCCGGCCGGCAGCTCACCGGTCCCCACCCAGCGCACCTCGCTGTGCTTGGCCGGCTCGGTGTTCACCAGCTCGCCCTCCCACCGCTCGGCCACGAACACCACCGTGAGGAACCCGGCCGCCGAGGCGATGCCCGGCGCCGCGTGCACCACGGACGCCAGCCGCAGCTCCTCCTCCGCCACCACCAGGCCGGTCTCCTCGCGCAGTTCCCGCACCGCGCACCGGGTCACCGGCTCGCCCGGCTCGCACTTGCCCACCGGCAGGTCCCACAGCCCCGCACCGAACCGCGCCCGCGCGCCGCGCCGCAGCAGCACCACCCGGCCCAGCTCCCGGTCGTGCACGACGACGGCGGCGGACAACGGCGGGGTGGCTGCGGAAGACATCATGCGCCGCAGCCTAGAGGTTTGCCTCCGGGCCGCCGCGGCCACCCGGGACGCAGCCGTCGCAGGACGAACACCACCCGAAGGAGAAGAGGCGAGAAGCGATGACCACGGCACACGAGACCATGATCCGCGGCATGCTGCGCAGCTACCCAGCCGACCTGGGGCACGTGGACCAGGAGGCGCTGGCCCGCTGCATCGAGGCGTGTGTGGCCTGCGCGCAGAGCTGTACGGCGTGCGCCGACGCCTGTCTGTCGGAGGTGCGGGTGGCCGACCTCGCCAAGTGCGTGCGCACCGACCTGGACTGCGCGGACGTCTGCGAGACGACCGGGCGGGTGCTGTCCCGGCACACCGGCTACGACGCGCAGCTCACCCGCGCCCAGCTGACGGCGTGCGTGGCGGCGTGCAAGGCCTGCGGTGACGAGTGCGGGCGGCACGCGGAGATGCACGAGCACTGCCGGATCTGCGCCGACGCCTGCCGCCGGTGCGAGGAGGCCTGCCGCGACCTGCTCGCCGCCCTCGGCTGAGCCGGCGGTCCCGCCCCGTCCGGCCGCTCCGTCCGGCAGCCCGGGCCCGGGCGGCCGGACGGGTCAGCGGTCCGGCAGCCGCTGCTCCGCCCAGATGGTCTTGCCGCCGGGGGAGTGGCGGGTGCCCCACCGC
>NZ_JBHWJL010000246.1:0-8034 GCF_042731495.1 Streptomyces sp. NPDC059853 | reverse complement strand
GCCCACCCACCCACCCAAAGGAGCCCCGGCCGCGGCCGGCCGGCGCCGGGATCCGGCACGCGCGCACGGTGGACGGCGCCCGGCGGGGCCCGGCCGGGCGCCCTTCCGGGCGCCGGCCGTGCCCCTGGTGGCGGCGGGTCAGCTCAGACCGGTGTGGATGGCGTCGACGAGGGCGCCGTCCGCGCTGTCACCGGAGAACTCCCAGAAGAAGGCGCCGCCCAGGCCCTGGTCCTTGGCCCAGGCCATCTTGTCGGTGACCGTCTGCGGGGTGTCGTAGCTCCACCACTGGCTGCCGCAGTGCGCGTACGCGGTGCCGGCGATCGTGCCGGTGGCGGGGCAGTTGGCGGCGAGCACCTTGTAGTCCTCGATGCCGGCCTCGTAGGTGCCCGGTGCGGCGCCGGTGGCGGTGCCGCCCGGTGCGGCCTGGCTCACGCCGGTCCAGCCCCGGCCGTAGAAGCCGATGCCCAGCAGCAGCTTCTCGCTCGGTACGCCCTGGGCCTTGAGCTTGCTGATGGCGTCGGCGCTGTTGAAGCCGTCCTGCGGGATGCCGTCGTAGCTCTCCAGCGGGGAGTGCGGGGCGGTGGGTCCGGTGGCCGCCCAGGCGCCGAAGAAGTCGTAGGTCATCACGGCGAGGTAGTCGGCGTACTCGGCGCCCCGCGCGTAGTCGGCGGCGTCGATCTTGCCGCCGTCGGAGGCGTCGGCGGTGATGGCCGCGGTGACCAGCTGGTCGCCGAAGACGCCGCGGAACGCCTGCATCATGTCGCCGAAGACGGCCGGGCCCGAGTCGTCGCAGCTGTCGCCGCAGGCGTTGGGGTACTCCCAGTCGAGGTCGATGCCGTCGAAGACACCTTCCCAGCGGGGGTCGTTGACCAGGTTGTAGCAGGACTGGGCGAACCGCTCGGGGTTCTGCATGGCCTCGCCGAAGCCCTTGGACCAGGTCCAGCCGCCGAAGGACCACAGCACCTTGAGGTCCGGGTTCAGCTCCTTGAGCTGGCGCAGCTGGTTGAAGTTGCCGCGCAGCGCGCCGGTGTCCCAGCTGTCGGCCTCGCCGGAGACGGACTCGGCGGCGCTGTAGAAGCGGTCGTAGGCGGCGTAGGAGTCGCCGATCGTACATTCGCCGTTCTGGACGTTGCCGAAGGCGTAGTTGATGTGGGTGATCTTGTCGGCCGAGCCGGAGTCCACGATGTTCTTGACGTGGTAGTTCCGGTCGTAGACGCCCCACTCGGCGAAGTAGCCGAGCTTGACGTCACCGGCCGTGGTGGTCACTTCCTGGGTGGGGGTGGCGCTGGTCTCCTGGCCGGCCTGGGAGGTGGAGGCGAAGGCCAGCATGCCGCCGAGCGGCAGGGCGAGGGCCGCGGTGATGGCGACGGCCTTGCGCTTGGTGCTGTTCAGGGATCGGTGTAGCCCCTTGCTCACGGGTCGCTCCTTGGTGGGGGAGAGGTGGGGGGAACTGAGCAGGGAGCGTAGAGAGGTCTGGACCAGTGGTCAATGGGGTCCGTACCAAGGAAAGCCGGGCTTGCGACGGCCTTAAGGCTGTGTTGAGGACGGCGGGTTCGGTGAGGCGGACGGGCCCGGGCGGACCCCCGCCTCCTGGGCGAGCACGGCGGCCTGCACCCGGCTGCGCAGGCCCAGTTTGCCGAGCAGCCGGCTGACATGGGTCTTCACGGTGGCCTCGGCCAGCGACAGTTCGGTGGCGATCTGCGCGTTGGAGCGGCCCGCCCCGAGCTGGGCGAGCACATCGCGTTCGCGGGGGGTGAGCGCGTCCAGGGCGGCGGCGTCGGCGGCCGGGACGGACGGTGCCCGGCTGGAGCGGGCGAACTCGCTGATCAGCCGCCGGGTGACGGCCGGGGCGATCAGCCCCTCGCCCGCGTGCACGGTGCGCACCGCGTCGATCAGCACGGTGGCCTCGCTGTCCTTGAGCAGAAAACCGGCGGCACCGGCCCGCAGCGCGCCGAAGACGTACGCGTCCAGGTCGAAGGTGGTCAGCACCAGGACGTCCGCGATGCCCTCGGCGGTGATCTCCCGGGTCGCCGAGACCCCGTCGAGGCGCGGCATCTGGATGTCCATCACCACGACGTCCGGGCGCAGTTCCCGGGCGAGCCGGACCGCCTCCACCCCGTCGCCCGCCTCACCCACCACCTCGATGTCCGGGGCGCTGCGCAGGATCAGCACGAGTCCGAGGCGGACCGCTGACTGGTCCTCGGCGATGACAACCCGGATGGTCACGGGGCGGGGTTCCCTTCGGTGAGCGGAATGCGGGCGAGCACCTGCCAGCGCCCGCCGTCGTCCTCGCGCGGGCCGGCGCTGAGCGTACCGCCGAGCAGCGCGACCCGTTCGCGCATCCCGGTCAGCCCGGCGCCCGACCCCGGCGCCCTGGGGCGGCCGCCCGCGTGGCCGGGCGCGGCGTACGGGCTGGTGACCCGCACCGTCAGCGCCTCCGCCTCCCGCCGCAGCCGGACCTCGACCTCGCCGGGCGCGGCGTGCTTGAGCGCGTTGGTCAGGGACTCCTGGACGATGCGGTAGGCGGCCAGGTCCACCGGCGCGGGCAGCCGGGGGCCCTCGTCCGGCCCGGTGTCGGCGGTGATGCGCAGCCGGCCCGCTGCGCTGCGCTCGGCGCGGGCGACCAGCGCGTCCAGGGAGTCGAGACCGGGCAGCGCCTCCGGGCCGGAGTCGGGGCCCGGGGTGCGCAGGATGCCGATGAGGCGGCGCATCTCGGCCAGGCCCTGGGTGCTGTTCTCCCGGATGACGGTCAGGGCGTCCCGGGAGGCGGCGGGCTCGTCCAGGGTGAGGGCGGCGGTGGAGTGGATGGCGATGGCGGACAGGTGGTTGGCCACCACGTCGTGCAGCTCGCGGGCCATCCGGGCGCGTTCCTCGGCGACGGCCTGCACCCGGTCCATCTCGGCGAGCAGCGCGGTCTGCTCGGCACGCAGTTGCGCGTTGGCGGCGGATTCGCGGTGGCCGCGCACGATGGCGGCCGTCCAGGCGGGGGTGGCGGTGACGGCGGCGGCCAGCACCCCGAGGATCAGCGCCTGCGGATCCCGCAGCCACACCAGGGACCCCACCGTGACGGCCACCGTGAAGGCGACACTGGCGCGCAGCACCAGCCGGCTCAGCCGGGCGCCGCCGTACAGCACGGCCGCGTACACCGCGTCCGAGTACATCAGCAGCACCGCGAGCAGCCCGCTGAAGAGACCGTCCCAGATCACCGCGACGGTGCCGATGGCCAGGCACCAGCCGGGGGCGCTGCGGCGCAGCAACTCGGCGCCGCACATCACGAGCAGCCCGGCGAGGGCGATCGGCGAATAGGTGCCGACGCTGATCACGGAGAACACGTCGTAGCCCACGCCCGTCAGGCCGCCGAGCAGACCGGCGACCGCGATGCCGATGTCGTAGCGGTGGGGGCGGACACGTGCGGGCATGGAACCATCTCAGCATGTCCGGAGGCGCGGGACGGTGTCGCGGTCCCGCGCGGAGGGTGCGGATCATGGTCGGGGCGGGACCGCCGCCCCGGCGGGCCCGGTGCTGCCGCGCCGGGCGGGCCGGGTGATCTTCGCCGCCCGCGACCGCCCGCGCCGGCCCGCGCCCGTACATCGAAGTGTGTAGGGCGCCGGGGTGGATCTCGTCTCCGGTGACGACGCCGGGGCGCGCGGCGGGCGGCAGGCTGGAGGGGTACGGAGGGAGCCCCTGTGATTGTCTCGCTGATCATCGGCGCCGAGATCGCCTTCTGGCTGGTGCTGGCGGCCGGTCTCGCGGTGCGGTACGCGCTGCGCAGGCCCCGGGCCGGTGGCGTGCTGCTGCTGTGCGTGCCGCTGATCGACCTGGTGCTGCTCACGGCCACCGCGCTCGACCTGCGCGGCGGCGCCGAGCCGCAGTGGTCGCACACCCTGGCGGTGCTGTACCTCGGGTTCACCGTGGGCTACGGGCACTATCTGATCCGCTGGGCCGACGGCTGGGCGGCGCACCGCTGGGCGGGTGCGCCGCGTCCGGCCAAGCCGCCCCGGTACGGCTGGGCCAGGGCCCGGCACGAGTGGCGGCTGTGGCGGCTGACCCTGGTGGGGATGGGGGTCTCGCTGGTGGTGGCGCAGCTGATGATCTGGCTGATCGACCACCCGGGGGCGGCCGACACCCTGCGCGGCTCCCAGCTGGCGGCCCTGCGCATCCTGGGCATTCACGGGATCATCGCGCTCAGCTACACGGTCTGGCGCAAGAACCCCCCGGCGCCCGCCGCCCCGGCCGCGGAGCGGCCCGGGACACCGGTGGGCTGAGCGACCACGCCCCCTCAGGCGCCCGGGTACGGGCGGTCGCGGCGGGGGAGAGGCTGCGGGCCGTGTAGCGGCCGGCGGCCCCTGGCCGGTTCAGCGGTTCTCGCCCGGCACCCACAGCACGTCGCCCTGCTCCTTGTTGGCGGTCCTGGCGAGGATGAACAGCAGGTCGGAGAGCCGGTTGAGATAGGTGGCGGTCAGCTCGTTCATCGTGTCGCCGTGCTCGGCCAGCGCCGCCCAGGTGGAGCGCTCGGCGCGGCGGACGACCGTGGTGGCCTGGTGCAGCAGCGCCGCGCCGGGGGCGCCGCCGGGGAGGATGAAGCTGCGCAGCTTCTCCAGATCGGCGAGGAAGCGGTCGCAGTCCGCCTCCAGCCGGTCGATGTAGCTCTGCTGGACGCGCAGCGGCGGGTGTTCGGGGTTCTCGACGACCGGGGTGCACAGGTCGGCGCCGACGTCGAAGAGATCGTTCTGCACCCGGATCAGCACGGCGCCGACCTCCTCGGGCAGCGCGCCCAGGGCCAGCGCCGTTCCGATCACCGCGTTGGCCTCGTTGGCGTCGGCGTAGGCGGCGATCCGCAGATCCGTCTTGGCGGTGCGGCTCATGTCGCCGAGCGCCGTGGTGCCGTTGTCTCCGGTACGGGTGTAGATCCGGGTGAGATTGACCATGCGGCCGAGACTAGCGCTCAGGCACCGGCCCTGGTGAAGAGGCGGGTGCCGAGGGTGAGGGTGACGGCGGACAGGGCCAGGGCCACGCCGGTGCCCAGCAGGAGGGTGCCGTCGCCGTAGTTGCCGACGAAGGCGGCGCGGACGGCCTCGACCAGGTAGCGGAACGGCACGGCGTGCGAGATGACGTTCAGCCAGGTGGGGGCGAGGGCCATCGGGAGCAGGATGCCGGAGAGCAGCATCATCGGCAGGTTGATGGAGTTGATGACGGGGGCGAACTCCTGCATGGTCGTGACCCGCATGGCCAGCGCGTAGGAGAGCGAGGCCAGCGAGATGCCCAGCAGGCCGACGAGGACGAAGCCGATGAGGACGCCGAGCACGGGGGCGCGCAGTCCGAACAGCAGCCCGGCCGCCACGATCAGGCAGGACTGGACGAGCAGTTGGAGGGCGTCGCGCAGGATGCGGCCCAGCAGCAGGGCGAGCCGGCTGACGGGGGTGACCCGCATGCGTTCCACGATGCCGAACTGCTTCTCCATGATGATGCCGAAGCCGGCGAACGCGGCGGAGAACAGTCCGAGCTGGATCAGCAGGCCGGGGACCAGGGTCTGCCAGGAGTCGCCCTCGCCGCCCAGCGGCAGGTCCTGGAGCAGGGGGCCGAAGAAGGCGAGGAAGAGCAGCGGCTGCATCAGCCCGAAGACGACGCTGATCCGGGAGCGCAGGGTCTGCCGCAGGTAGCGGTGGAAGATCAGTCCGGTGTCCGAGAGCACGGTGGACATGGTGGGTACGGTTCCTGTCTGGTGTGGGCGCGGTCGGGGTCGGGGCGGGGGTGTCGGTCCGGTCAGACGGCGACGGGGGCCGGGTCCCGTTCCGGCTGGGGGCCGCGTCCGGTGATGGCGATGAAGGTGTCCTGGAGGCTGGCGCCGGGGGAGCCGCCGTACCGGGTCTTCAGCTCCGCGGGGGTGCCCTCGGCGGCGACGCGTCCGTCGTCCACCACGATCAGCCGGTCGGAGAGGGCGTCCGCCTCGTCCAGGTAGTGCGTGGTGAGGAAGATCGTGGTGCCGTCCTCGGAGCGGAGGCGCCGGATCAGGTCCCACAGATCGGCGCGGCTGCCGGGGTCGAGCCCGGTGGTGGGCTCGTCCAGGAAGAGGACGCGCGGGCGGTGGGTGAGCGCCATGGCGATGTCCAGGCGCCGCCGCTGGCCACCGGAGAGGGCGGCGCACTTGCGGTCCAGGAGGTCCGTGAGGTCGAGGTCCTCGGCCAGTTCGGTGACCCGGGCGCGAGCCTCGGCCTTGGAGAGCCGGTAGAGCCGGGCCTGGAGGGTGAGTTCGTCGCGGACGGTCTCGTGGGGGTCGGTGCCGCCCGACTGGGCGACGTAGCCGATCGCGCGGCGCACGGCGGCCTGCTCGGTGGCGAGGTCGTGCCCGGCGACGGTGGCGGTGCCCCGGGTGGGGGCGAGCAGCGTGGTGAGCATCCGCAGGGTGGTGGACTTGCCCGCGCCGTTGGGACCCAGGAACCCGAGTATCTCGCCGGGTTCGACGCTCATGTCGATGCCGCGTACGGCGTCCACCGTGCCCTGTTTGGTGGTGTAGGTGAGGGCCAGGTCGTGTGTGGTGAGGATCGGTGCCATGCCGGACACAAAAGCAGAGCCACTGAAAAAATGCAATCGCCCCAAGTTTTAAGTTGGTCAAGGAACCTTTAGGATGGCGTCATGGCCGGGCTCAGGGAACGCAAGAAGCAGCAGACCAGGCAGCACATCTCCGACGTGGCCACCGGGATGTTCCTGGAACGGGGCTTCGACGAGGTGACCGTGGCGGAGGTCGCCGAGGCGGCGGACGTCTCCGTCAACACCGTCTACAACTACTTCCCGGCCAAGGAGGATCTGTTCCTGGACCGGCAGGAGGAGATCATCGACCACCCCTCCCTGCTGGTGCGCGAACGCGCCCCGGGGCAGTCCGCCGCCGAGGCGGTGCTCGGCGCGATCCGGCAGGAGATCATCAGCCGCAGCGCGCGGATCGGCATGGCCGAGGGCATGGGCCGTTTCATCCAGGTGATGTTCGGCTCCGAGTCGCTGCGGCGCCGGATGATGGAGATCAACCAGCGGACCGGGGAACGCCTGACCGAGACGCTGCGGGAGGCGGCGGGCGCCGACGAGCGCGACCACCTGCCCGATCTGATCGCCGGCCAGTTGTTGGCCATCCAGGCGATGATCTTCCGCACCGCCGGGCACGGCATGATCGAGGGGCGCCCGCTGGACGAGGTCGCGGACCTGGCGCTGGAGAAGCTGGACGCCGCCCGGTCGCTGCTGTCCGAGCGGCTGCTCGACTACGCGCGCCGCCCGGCCCGCCCGGACATGCCGCAGGGCGGCACCGGCGGCACCGGCTGAGCGGACGGACGCCGCCGGCTGTGTATCCGCCGCGTCAGGCGGCGCGGGCGGCACCGGTGTTCGCCGGGCATGGGCTGACGGACCGCACGGCGGTTGACGAGGAGCGAACGCCACCGTGGTCATCGGCACGCGGTAGCATGACGGCAGCGTGCGAGCCTCCCGGCCGGTTCTTCTCCGGCCGGGAGGCTTTCTTTCATGACAGACACACCTGATGTGCGCGTGCGCCGCGCGGGCGCCGACGACTTCCCCGTGCTGGAACGACTGTGGCCGCTGTTCCGCCACGACCTCTCCGAGGTGCGCGGTCAGCTTCCCGACCCCGACGGCACCTTCCGCAGCGACCGGCTGACGGCCGCGTTCCGCGACCCCGGCTGGGCCGCCTATCTGGCGCTGCGGGGGGACCGGCCGGCCGGCTTCGCCCTCGTCCGGGCGCTGGAGACCCCGGTCCGGGTGCTCAACGCCTTCTTCGTGGTACGCGGCGCCCGCCGCTCCGGCGTGGGGACGACCGTCATCCGGGAGGTGGTGGCCCGGCACCCGGGGCGCTGGGAGATCCCCTTCCAGGACGACAACCACACCGCCGCGCGGTTCTGGCGCCGGGTGGCCGGTGAACTGGCCGGCCGGGACTGGACCGAGGAACGCCGCCCGGTCCCGGGCCGGCCGCAGTCTCCCCCGGACACCTGGATCGGTTTCACGGTCTGAGGCGCCAACGCGCCGTGGCCGCCCCCGGGG
>NZ_JBHWJL010000245.1:0-8099 GCF_042731495.1 Streptomyces sp. NPDC059853 | reverse complement strand
AGGGAGTGGACCGCCACGTGCGGGGCCCCCGTCACCCGGGTGCCGTGCGGCGCGGCGGTCGTCCCCCACGCCGGCTGGACGATGCCCGGGTCGGCGATCGGCAGGGTGCGCGGCACCTCGGTGGCGCCGGTGCCGTGGGCCGCTCCGCGCCCGGGCCGGACGATGCCGGGGTCGGCGATCGGCAGGGTGTGCGGCGCTTCGGCGGCAGCCTCGTCGATCGTTCCCTCCGCCGGTTGCACGATGCCGGGGTCGGCGATCGGCAGGGTGCGCGGGGCGTCCGCGGCCACCGGCGCGAGGGCCAGGGCCGGAACGGCGCCGAGGGTGAGGGTGGCGGTGACGACCGCGCCCAGAACACCGGCGCGGAGGCTGGCGTGCGTCATGGGGGTTCTCCCGATTCTCCGTGGTGGGGATGAGACAGCCCCAGAGGTACCCGACGCACGGGGCCCGGCCGTCCCCTTGTGGGTGTGTGTCGCCCGCACGGGGGAAAAGCGGGATGCCTGTCCTAGCCCTCTTGGCGGTGGGTGTCCGGGAACCGGTGCTGCGCCGCGATCAGCGCGCTCGCCTCCACCTCCGCCGCCGGATGGCCGTGGTGTTCCCGCGGTCAGCACGAACAGCTCCCGGGTACCGGGCAGCGCGTCGTGGATCGCGGACCGGCCCGGCGGACCGGCCCAGCCGTACCCCTTCTGCCTCGCCGAGGCTTCCTCGACCCGGCGGAACTGACGACACACCGACCCCGGCCACACTTCCGGCACCATCCGAACCACCCGCACCACGGGCCCCCGGTACGGCATCCGCCGCACCGGGGGCCCCGGCGTGATGCGCGTCTCTTCACCCCCACGGGGTACCTGACGGACACTAAGGTCTTGACCCCCGGGAAGCGCGCGCCCCTCGGGGGTCCGTCGTCAAGGATCAAAGGAGATCGCACGTGGGCAGGAACCTCGCCGTCGTCGGAGCCGGGCTCATGGGCTCCGGCATCGCCCAGGTCGCCGCCACCGGTGGCTGGACCGTCACCCTGGTGGACACCACCGAGCAGGCACTGGCCAGGGGACGCGGCGGGATCGAGGCGTCGCTGGAGAAATTCGTCGGCAAGGGGAAGCTGAGCGAAGAGGACGCCGGGGCCGCCCTCGGCCGGATCAGCACCGGCACCGCGCTGGACGCCGCCGCCGACGCCGACCTCGTGGTGGAGGCCGTTTTCGAACAGGCCGACATCAAGCGCGACATTTTCGCCACCCTCGACGGTCTGGTGAAGGACACCACCGTGCTGGCCTCCAACACCTCCGCCATCCCCATCACCAAGCTCGCCGCCGCCACCTCCCGCCCCGAACGCGTCGTGGGCACCCACTTCTTCTCCCCGGTACCGATGATGGCGCTGTGCGAACTCGTGCGCGGCCGGCACACCAGCGACGAAACGCTCGCCACCGCCCGCGCGTTCGCCGAGTCCGCCGGCAAGACCTGCATCGTCGTCAACCGCGACGTGGCCGGCTTCGTCACCACCCGGCTCATCTCGGCGCTGATCGTGGAGGCCGCCAGGCTCCACGAGTCCGGCGTGGCCACCGCCGAGGACATCGACCTCGCCTGCAAGCTGGGCTTCGGCCACGCGATGGGGCCGCTCGCCACCGCCGACCTGACCGGCGTCGATGTCCTCACCCACGCCACCGAGAACATCTACACCGAGTCCCGGGACGAGAAGTTCGCCCCGCCGGAGTCGATGCGCCGCATGGTGGACGCCGGGGACCTGGGCCGCAAGAGCGGGCGCGGTTTCCACACCTACTGAGCCGGTACGGGCGGGTACGGGCGGGCCACCGCCGTACCCGCCCACTCACCCCCATGGGTGAAATCGCATCGGTTCCCTCACGCACGGCAACCGGACGGGGGATAGAAGCCGTCAGGTGGAGAGACAGTTGAAGTCAACACGAAAGCAATTCCGGGGAGTGTTATATGCACATCACAGGCGACCACGCCGAGCTGGTCGTCGAAGGCCGCCTGGACGTCCGCAGCGCCGCGGATGCCCGCTCGGCGTTGCACGACGCCGTCGACTCCGGGCAGGGGGATCTCGTGCTCGATCTGAAGAGCCTGCACTCCTGGGACGCGACCGGTCTCGGAGTGATCATGGGGGTCCACCGCAGGGCCGGCCGGTGCGGTCGCCGGCTCGTGCTGCGGGATGTGCCCCCGCAAATGCAGCGGGTGCTGGTGGCCACCCGGCTGCACCGCATCCTGACCATCGCCTCCTGAGCCTCCTCCCGGATTCCGGGAGGAGGCCGCCCCCGGCCGGCCGCCCCGGGGCGCCGTAACAGCTGTGACAGCGGTGACGGATGGGTCACGGCGCGGGGCCGCCTACCATGCCCAGGGAGCCGGGCCAGTAGCGTGGAACCTGCCCAGCGCGTACGCCGCACCCCAACCCACCGCCGCATCCGAGGGACACATGACCATGGAGTCCAGCCAGCCGGCCCCGCACGGTGACCAGCCCGGGGAGCCCGCGGGCACCGGGCGGACCACCGAGTTGGTGGCGGGCGACTTCCTGCTGACCATCAACCCGGTGGACGGCAGCGAGATCGCCTCCTGCCCGCCCGGCCGGCGCCCCATATCCCCGCGCAAAGCCCCCCGGGGCACCAGCGGGGACACCGGCCGCGACCCGCTCGCCCCGCCGCTGCTGGAGCGCGAGGAGGAACGCCGCCGGCTCTACCGGCTGCTGGCCCGCGGCCGCTCCGTACGCCTCACCGGCCCCACCGGCACCGGACGCACCGCCCTGCTGGCCGCCGTCGCCCAGGACTGCGCCGAACTCGCCCCGGACGGCGTGATCCGGCTCTCCGGCCACCGCCGCACCCCCTCCGACCTCCAGCACGAGCTGTACGCCGCCGTACGGCACACCCCCGGCTACCGGCCGGGCCCCACCGAACTCCAGGCCGGACTGCGCGAGATCGGCGCCGTCGTCCTCGTCGACGACCTCGAATTCGGCGCCACCGCCCTGGACGAACTGCTGGACGCCACCCCCGAGTGCGCGTTCCTGTTCAGCGCCGACCCCTCGGTCACCGCGCCCAGCACCACCTCCCGCATCGAGGAGGTCTTCCTCTCCGGTCTCAGCCGCACCGGCGCCCTGGAACTCCTGGAGTTCGCCGCCGCCCGCCCGCTCACCGACGCCGAGACCGACTGGGCCGCCGATCTGTGGATCGCCTCCGAGGGCAGGCCGCGCCGCTTCGTCCAGGCCGCCGCCCTGCTGCGGGCCCGCGACGTCACCGTCGCCACGGGCGCGCCCACCGGCCCGCTGCCGGACGACGAGATGCTCATCGCGTCGCTGGCCGCCGCCCTGCCGGACGCCGACCGCAGCGTCCTGCGCTTCGCCGTCGCCCTCGGCGGCGAACTGCCCGGCCCCGAACAACTGCCCGCGCTCACCAGCGGCGCGGCCACCGGCCACGACCAGCTGGCCGAGTCGGGAGTTGTGAAAATGTCTCGTGGGCTCGGTTTTGTGTATAAGAGACAGGGACCGGCACTGGCCGCCATCGGCTTCGAGGAGGGCGCGGGCGCCCGCGCCCTGGCCGCCGCCCAGCACTACACCTGGTGGCTGGTAGACCCCTCGGTGGACACCGCCCGCGCCGCCGCCGAGGGCGACGTGCTGCTGGCCGTCACCCAGGCCACCCAGCGCGCCGGCCACTCGGCCGCCGCCGCCAACCTCGCGCACAGCGCCGCCCCGCTGCTGGCCGCCGCCGGACGCTGGTCGGTGTGGGAACGGGTGCTGCGCACCGGCCAGGAAGCCTCCCGCGCGGCCGGAGAGGTGGACCAGCAGGCGTACTTCCACCACGAACTGGGCGTCCTCGCCATCTGCGAGGGCCGGCTGGACCGGGCCCGTGCCGAACTGGAGGCGTCGATAGCGCTGCGCGGCGTCCTCGCCGACGCCGGCGGCGTCACCGCCGGCCGCCGCGCCCTGGCGCTGGTCCGCGACCTGTCGGGACCGCCCGCGCTGACCGCCGGCACCGCGTCCGCCCCGCTGACCGCGGCCACCCCGCCGCTGGGCCTGCCCGCCGTCGCCCCGCCCGGGGACGCGCCGTCCGAGGCCAGCACCCAGGCGATCCCGCGCCACGCCGACCCCGCCGCCACCGGCGAACCGACCGCCATCCTGCCCCCGCTGCTGCCGCACGGCGAGCCCGGCGGCGACCCGGCGGACGGCCCCGCGGGCCACAGCGGCCGGTCCGGTGGCCGCTCCGGGCGCCGCACCATGGTGGCGGCCGGAGCCGGGGTACTGCTCATCGGAGTGCTGGGAACGGTGGTGGCGCTGGGCATGTCCTCCGACGAGACCCCCGCCGCCCCCGAGGACGAGCGCACCACCCGGCCCGTGGTCACCGACCGGGACCGCGAGGCGGAGGAGGACACCCCCGAGCCGCCCGCCGAGCCCGGCACCCCGAGCGCGGAGACGGACCCGGAGACGGAGGAGCCGCCCCAGGAGCCCGCGACCGACCCGGAGACCGGCGAGCCGGTGGACCCGTCCACCTCGGGCACCCCGGACCAGGGCAATGCCACCGGCAGCCAGGAGCCGCCCCCGCCCACCCCGGACGACCCGGCGAACGGCGGGGCGGCCGGTCACGACGGTTCCGCCAGCGGTGGGAACGGGGACGGCCCCACGACCGGCAACCCGGGTGGCGGCGACGGTGACGGCGACTCCGGCGACGGTGGGGACACCGACCCCGTCGACCCACCCGAGGACACCACCACCGGTGGTGACGAGGGCGGTGAAGGCGGCGCGGACGAGGGAGCCACCCCGGGCGGCGACAACTCGGCGGGCAACACCACCGCCGCCCCGCCCCCGCCCACCGACGACCCCAGCCCCTCGCCGACCGCGACCGGCAGCGCCTGATCGCTTCGCCGATGGCGCGCGTACGGGGCGGGGCCGCACCGGCCCCGCCCCGTACGCGTACCCGCCGCCGGGCTCAGAACAGCCGCAGCTTGTCGTCCTCGATGCCGCGCAGCCCGTCGTAGTCCAGCGTCACGCAGCGGATGTCGCGGTCCGTGGCCAGCACCCGGGCCTGCGGCTTGATCTCCTGGGCCGCGAACACGCCCTTCACCGGCGCCAGATGCGGATCGCGGTTCAGCAGTTCCAGATAGCGGGTCAGCTGCTCCACACCGTCGATCTCGCCGCGCCGTTTGATCTCCACGGCCACGGTCGTGCCGTCCGCGTCCCGGCCCAGGATGTCCACCGGGCCGATCGCCGTGGGGTACTCGCGCCGGATGAGGGTCCACCCCTCGCCCAGTGTCTCCATGCGGTCGGCCAGCAGTTCCTGGAGGTGCGCCTCCACCCCGTCCTTGATCAGTCCGGGGTCCACGCCCAGTTCGTGGGAGGAGTCGTGCAGGATCTCCTCCATGGTGATGATGAGTTTTTCGCCTGCTTTGTTCTCGACCGTCCACACGGTGTGACCACTGCTGTCGCTCTCCTTCAGCGTGCAGGGCGGTGACATCCAGTTGAGGGGCTTGTAGGCCCGGTCGTCGGCATGGATCGATACGGACTGATCCGCCTTGACGAGGATCAGCCGGGGCGCGGACGGGAGGTGAGCGGTGAGCCGGCCGGCGTAGTCGACGGAACAGCGGGCAATGACGAGACGCATGGTCGGTCACGCTACCGGGCCGCGGGGGGCGCCCGCGACGTGGTCCCGGGGGCAGGCGATGGCTGGTGATATGGGAGGGATTCATGGGATCCGGTGAGTGGCCGGTTATGTGCTCGTTCCACTGACGTGTGCGGGTCAGCAGGCATACGGTGGTCCTCAGGGGGCGTCGCCGTCGGGGTACACCTCGGCGCAGACGCGGTGGCGGCGGTGGCGGGGCCCCCGTGTCCCGTTCGCCCGGCCCCTGCGCGGGGCCGCGAAAGGAGAGATACATGTCGCTCGACGTCTCACCGGCCCTGCTTGAGCAGGCCGAGCGAGGCGAGGTCGACGAGGCCGACTTCGTCGACTGCGTCCGAACCTCCCTCCCCTTCGCCTGGCAGATGATCAGCTCCCTGGTGGCACAGCTCAAGGTGGACGGCGGTGAGTTCGCGGACAACACCACGCCGCCGCCCGATGAGCAGGCCCGTGGCCAGCTGCTGCGCGCCCTCGCCTCCGACGCCATCCGTGGTGCCCTGGAGCGGCACTTCGGCGTCCGGCTGGCATTCCAGAACTGTCACCGGGTCGCCGTGTTCCCCCTCGACACGTCCTCCGACGACCGGCTGGAGAAGTTCACCTCCGTACGGGCCCAGCTGCTCAACCAGTCGCCCGAGCTGCGTGATTGCTGAAAGCCGGAGCCACATCCGGCGCCACTTCCGGCGCTGCGTCCGGCGCCACTTCGGGCGCCGCTGACACGGCCGGTGGCCCCGGTGCTGCCGCTCCTCCCGCGGGTATCGGGAGGAGCGGCACCACCTCCGCGGCCAGCCGCCGCACATTGTGCTCCGTCGGCTCCACACCCCCCGAGCCCTCCACCACCAGGGCGAAGCGCGTGATGCCGGTACGTTCCGCCGTGGCCGCCAGCCGGTCGGCGCACAACTGCGGGGTGCCCACCGGATGCAGTTCGCACAGCAGCTCGGTGTAGGCCAGCGGGTCCCGCATCCGGCGCGGGCTCCCGTCCAGTGTGCGATGCGCCGCGAGCCCCTGCCGCAGCCAGCCGGGCAGCGCACGGCGCAGCGTCTCGACGGCCTCGGTGTGCGAGTCGCCCACCTGGACGACCCCGGCCGAGACGTGTTCCGCCGACGCGACGGTGTCGCCGTCGACCCCCGCCTCCCGGGCCGCCGTGCGCCACAGCGCCACCATCGCGGCCTTCTCCTCGTCGCCGATGTGCATGCCCAGCAGCATCGGCAGTCCGCGCGCGGCGGCCAGCCGCACCGTGGCCGGGGAGGTGCAGGCCACCACGACGGGCGGCCCCGCGCCCCCGGCGGACGGGACCACCGGCACCTGCCGGAAGCGGTAGCGTTCGCCGTCCGCGCCGACCTCGCTCTCGCGCAGCCAGCGCAGCAGCAGATCCAGCGACTCGGGGAAACCGCGCTCGTACGCCGCCGCCCCCGCCCCGAACACCTCCAGGTCGACCCACGGCCCGCCGCGCCCCACCCCGAGCGTGAACCGGCCGCCGGTCAGCAGGTGCAGCAGCACCCCCTGCTCGCCCAGCGCCACCGGGTGGGTGGTGGACAGCACCGAGATCGCGGTCCCCACCCCGATCCGCCGGGTGCGGCCCAGCAGCAGGGCGGCCAGGGTCACCGCCGAGGGGCACAGCCCGTACGGGACGAAGTGGTGCTCGGCCAGCCAGACCGCGTCGAGCCCGGTCTCCTCGGCCACCTCGGCGGAGCGCACGGCCCGCCGCAGCGCCTCGCTCTCCGGCTGCCCCGGGTACTGGCCGGCGAGTACGAACGTGCCGATGCGCATGGTCCTGCCCTTCGTCCGGGTGGTGCTCCGCTCCTGTGGCATTAACGCCTGACACGTGCCAAAGGCACGGTCCGGCGAGAGGTTTTTCCGATGATCTCCCGGCCGGTCGGGGTGCGTAGACTTTTGTCCCCAGCACGGCGCCGATCCACTCCGAGGTGTTGAACGTGTCCCCGCGTCGCAACCGCCCCCGCGGTCCGCAGCAGCCCGCCCGCCGGTCGGGTGAGGACGAGGGCCACCGGTACGGCCTGGAGAGCACCGAGACGTGGCGCGGCGAGGAGTGGGTGGTGCGCCGGATCAGCGGCGGCGCCGCCGTCAAGCACTACCGGTGCCCCGGCTGCGACCAGGAGATCCCGCCGGGCGTGCCGCACGTGGTGAGCTGGCCGCGGGAGGGCGCGGTGGACGACCGGCGGCACTGGCACCGCGCGTGCTGGGAGGCCCGGGACCGCCGCGGCGTGCGGCCCCAGCGGTCCCGTAACGCGCCGCGCTACTAGGACGTCTCTTCCGGTTCTTCGCGGGGCGGCGCCGCCGGCTGCGGCGCCTCGCCGCGTTGCCGGACTGCCCGCAGGCCCTCACCCGTTCAAGCACCCCGACACGCGTGTCACCAACGTCCCGGGACAGCACACCCCAGCTTCTCC
This sequence comes from Streptomyces sp. NPDC059853, assembly GCF_042731495.1. Lineage (NCBI taxonomy): Bacteria > Bacillati > Actinomycetota > Actinomycetes > Kitasatosporales > Streptomycetaceae > Streptomyces > Streptomyces sp. NPDC059853. The sequence continues at coordinate 94 of NZ_JBHWJL010000245.1, read as the reverse complement.
GCGCTGTTCCACTCCGGGTACGAGGACATGGCGGAGGACGCGGACGAGGACGCGGACGGGGACTGAGCGGGTTCGCCGGCCGTCACGCCCGCAT
>NZ_JBHWJL010000244.1:0-8103 GCF_042731495.1 Streptomyces sp. NPDC059853 | reverse complement strand
GCCGACTACCACTGGACGGCCGTCGCCCTCCTCGCCGTCGGCTCCGCGCTCGGCGGCCAGCTCGGCGCCCGGGTCGGCCGGCGGCTGAGCCCGGCCGTGCTGCGCGGCTGCATCGTGGTGGTCGGCTCGGCCGCCATCGTCCAGCTCGTGCTGCGCTGAGCGCCGCCGCCCGGCACGCGCGCGGGCCCCGTACCGGAGGTCCGGTACGGGGCCCGCGCGTATGACCCGGTGCGGCTCAGCCGAACAGCGCCGGGAGCGTCTCCTCGCGGGCCGCGCGCAGCTCCGCCAGCGGGATGCCGAACGCGCCCTGCACCTCGATGGCCTCGCCGTCGATCACCCCGACCCGCGCGGCCGGCAGCCCGCGCGCCGCGCACATGTCGGTGAAGCGGGTCTCCTCGCTGCGCGGCACCGCGACGATCGCGCGGCCGGCCGACTCGGAGAAGAGGAAGGTGAAGGTGTCCAGACCGTCGGGGACGACCAGCCGGACGCCGACGCCGCCGGCCACCGCCGACTCCGTCACCGCCTGGATCAGCCCGCCGTCCGACAGGTCGTGCGCGGCGTCGATCATGCCGTCGCGCGAGGCGCTGATCAGGATCTCGGCCAGCAGCCGCTCGCGCTCCAGGTCCACCCGCGGCGGCAGCCCGCCGAGGTGGTTGTGGATGACCTGGGACCAGGCCGAGCCGCCGAACTCCTCCCGGGTGTCCCCGAGCAGGTAGACCAGCTGGCCGGCCTCCCGGAAGGCGTGCGGGGTGCGGCGCGTCACATCGTCGATCACGCCGAGCACCCCCACCACGGGGGTGGGGTGGATGGCCTGCTCGCCGGTCTGGTTGTACAGCGAGACATTGCCGCCGGTCACCGGGGTGCCCAGCGCCTGGCAGGCGTCCGCCAGACCGCGGGTGGCCTCGGCGAACTGCCACATCACGGCCGGGTCCTCCGGCGAGCCGAAGTTCAGGCAGTCGGTCACGGCCAGCGGCTTGGCGCCGGTCGCGGCCACATTGCGGTACGACTCGGCGAACGCCAGCTGCGCGCCCGCGTACGGGTCGAGCTTGGCGTAGCGGCCGTTGCCGTCGGTGGCGATCGCGACGCCGAGGTTGGTCTCCTCGTCGATGCGGATCATCCCGCCGTCCTCCGGCTGGGCCAGCACCGTGTTGCCGAGGACGTACTTGTCGTACTGGTCGGTGATCCACGCCTTGGACGCCTGGTTGGGCGAGGCCACCAGCCGCAGCACCTGCTCGCGCAGTTCCTCCGCGGTCGCCGGGCGCGGCAGGGCGCCCGCGTCGTCGGCCTGGAGGGTGTCCTGCCACGCGGGGCGGGCGAAGGGGCGGTTCAGCAGCGGGCCCTCGTGCGCGACGGTGCGCGGGGGGACGTCCACGATCTGCTCGCCGTGCCAGAAGATCTCCAGCCGGTCGCCGTCGGTGACCTCACCGATCACGGTGGCGATGACGTCCCACTTCTCGCAGACGGCCAGGAAGCGCTCGACCTTCTCCGGCTCGACGACCGCGCACATCCGCTCCTGCGACTCGCTCATCAGGATCTCCTCGGGGGAGAGCGAGGAGTCGCGCAGCGGCACGGTGTCCAGTTCGACGCGCATGCCGCCGGAGCCGTTGGAGGCCAGCTCGGAGGTGGCGCAGGACAGCCCGGCCGCGCCGAGGTCCTGGATGCCGACGACCAGGTCCTGGGCGAACAGCTCCAGGGTGGACTCGATGAGCAGCTTCTCCTGGAACGGGTCGCCGACCTGGACGGCGGGCCGCTTGGCGGGCTTGCCGTCCGCGTCCTCGAAGGTCTCCGAGGCCAGGATCGAGGCGCCGCCGATGCCGTCGCCGCCGGTGCGGGCGCCGTACAGGATGACCTTGTTGCCGGCGCCGGACGCCTTGGCGAGGTGGATGTCCTCGTGCCGCATGACGCCCACGCACAGCGCGTTGACCAGCGGGTTGCCCTGGTAGCAGTCGTCGAAGACGACCTCGCCGCCGATGTTGGGCAGGCCCAGGCAGTTGCCGTAGCCGCCGATGCCGGCCACCACGCCGGGCAGCACCCGCTTGGTGTCGGGGTGGTCGGCGGCGCCGAAGCGCAGCGGGTCCATGACGGCGACCGGGCGGGCGCCCATGGCGATGATGTCGCGGACGATGCCGCCGATGCCGGTGGCCGCGCCCTGGTAGGGCTCGACGTAGGAGGGGTGGTTGTGCGACTCGACCTTGAAGGTGACCGCGTACCCCTGGCCGACGTCCACGACGCCCGCCTGCTCACCGATGCCGACCAGCAGCGCGTCGGAGGCCGGGGCCTTCTCGCCGAACTGCTTGAGGTGGACCTTGCTGGACTTGTAGGAGCAGTGCTCGGACCACATCACCGAGTACATGGCCAGTTCGGCGCCGGTGGGGCGGCGGCCGAGGATGGCGCGGATGCGCTCGTACTCGTCCTGCTTGAGGCCCAGCTCGGCCCAGGGCAGCTCGGTGTCGGGGGTGGCGGCGGCGTGCTTGACGGTGTCGAGGGTCATGAGGCGGCGACCAGCTTCTTGAGGACTGAGGTGAAGAAGCCGAGGCCGTCGGTGGTGGGCCCGGTGAGGGACTCGACGGCGTGCTCGGGGTGCGGCATCAGGCCGACGACATTGCCCGCGGCGTTGGTGATGCCGGCGATGTCGCGGCGGGAGCCGTTGGGGTTGCGGTCCAGGTAGCGGACGACGACCCGGCCCTCCGCCTCCAGTTCGTCGAGGGTGCGCTCGTCGGCGACGTAGCCGCCCTCGCCGTTCTTCAGCGGGATGGTGATCTCCTGGCCGGCGGTGTAGTCGGCGGTCCAGGCGGTGCCGGCGTTCTCGACCCGCAGCCGCTGATCGCGGCAGATGAAATGCAGGTGGTCATTCCGGGTGAGGGCGCCGGGCAGCAGATGCGATTCGCACAGCACCTGGAAGCCGTTGCAGATCCCGAGCACCGGAAGCCCGGCCCTGGCCTGCTCAATGATCGTTTCCATCACCGGGGAGAAACGGGCGATCGCGCCGCAGCGCAGATAATCCCCGTAACTGAAGCCGCCCGGCAGAATCACCGCGTCCACCTGGTGGAGGCTGGTGTCACGGTGCCACAGGGCGACCGGCTCGGCGCCGGCGAGGCGGACCGCGCGCTGGGCGTCGCGGTCGTCCAGCGAGCCGGGGAAGGTGACGACGCCCACACGGGTGCTCACGGCGCGACCTCTTCCGCGGTCTCTTCCACGCGCACGTCGAAGTCCTCGATCACGGTGTTGGCGAGGAAGGTCTCGGCAAGCTCGCGGATGCGGGCGAGGGCGGCCTCGTCGACGGGCCCCTCCACCTCCAGCTCGAAACGCTTGCCCTGGCGGACATCGGAGATTCCGTCGAAACCCAGCCGGGGCAGCGCGCGTTGCACGGCCTGGCCCTGGGGGTCGAGGATCTCCGGCTTGAGCATGACGTCGACTACGACGCGGGCCACTGGTACTCCCGGTGGGATTGGTGCTGACGCTGCTGCCATCAGCGTACCTGTCGGACAAATCTACACGGGTAGACCAGCCGGTGACCGGCCCTGCCTCTGGCATGAATCGGTCACGTTCAGGTATCGGGGGCGGAAACCCCTGCAAGAAGCGGCGGGAAAACCGTAAGGTCCCCATTGCGGCGGTAACACGTGGGACCGAATTGCCAGCACGCGGGTCTTCGCACTTCACGGGGAAAAGCCGCCCGTTGTACAAATAACGAACACGGCACCGCCGTACAGCACCTTGCTCCCGATCATGGGAACGCCCCCGCGGCGCACCGCTCAGCCGGACCCGGCGCCGTCAGGACGGGGCGAACCCGCCGAAAGGACCGATATCCGTGGCACAGCGCGTCGTGGTCACTCTCTCCGACGACATCGACGGCGGGGAAGCGTCGGAAACGGTGGCTTTCGGGCTCGACGGGAAGACGTACGAGATCGACCTCAGCGAGGAGAACGCGGAGAAGCTGCGCGCCACCCTCGCCCCCTACGTGACGGCCGGCCGCAAGCAGGCCAAGTCGGGCCGCGCCTTCCACCACACCTCGGTGGCCCCCGACCCGCGCGCGGTGCGGGCCTGGGCCGAGTCCAACGGCTTCGACGTACCGGCTCGCGGGCGGATCCCGCGCAAGGTGTACGACGCCTTCAACGAGGCTCACTGATCCGGGCGTTGGGCCGATTTGCCAACGACCCCAGGTGATCGGCTAGAGTCTGGATCACGCCGAAGGGCGGGGCCGGAAAAGCCCCGAACGAGGCGGATGCGCGGGTGTAGTTCAGTAGTAGAACACCCTCTTTCCAAGAGGGAGGCGCAGTGTGCAATCCCTGTCACCCGCTCGATCCACTCCGGTGCGTACACCGTGCGCACCAGCCGGTGGTCACGCGGGTGTAGTTCAGTAGCAGAACACCCCCTTTCCAAGGGGGAGGCGCAGTGTGCAATCCCTGTCACCCGCTCCGCATCTCAGTACTCGGTACAGAACCCCTCCGGGGATCGGGTACAGTAGGTGCCGCACCGCACGGGAAACCGGGCGGGGCGAGCAGGCGGACGTAGCTCAGTTGGTAGAGCACAACCTTGCCAAGGTTGGGGTCGCGAGTTCGAATCTCGTCGTCCGCTCAGAGTGAAGGGCCCGATCCGAACGGATCGGGCCCTTCGGCGTGTTGGCCTCTCCATCCGGTCCGCCGATCTGACATTCGTCATGCCGATCCGTGACAGTCGGCCATGGGATCCGGCCCGCCCGGGCGGAAGCCTTGAGGCATGGTCAACGGCGATACGACGACAGTGATCGAGGCGCGCGGACTGCGCCGCCGCTACGGTCCCGAGGGCCCGGCCGGCTTCGAGGCCGTACGGGGAATGGACTTCGAGGTACGGCGCGGGGAGCTGTTCGCCCTGCTGGGCACGAACGGCGCGGGCAAGACCTCCACGGTGGAGGTGCTGGAGGGCCTCGCACCGCCGACCGGCGGCGAGGTGCGGGTCTTCGGGCACGACCCCTACCGGCGGCGGGACCGGGTGCGCCCGTACATCGGGATGATGCTCCAGGAGGGCGGTTTCCCCGCCGATCTGACCGTGGCGGAGACGGCCCGGATGTGGGCCGGCTGCATCACGGGGGCGCGGCCGGTGCCGGAGGCGCTGGAGCTGGTGGGTCTTGAGGGCCGGGCGGACGTCCGGGTCAAGCAGCTGTCCGGCGGTGAGCGGCGCCGGCTCGATCTGGCGCTGGCGTTGATGGGCCGCCCGGGGCTGCTGTTCCTGGACGAGCCCACCACCGGACTCGACCCGGAGGCGCGGCAGCGCACCTGGCAGCTGGTGAGCGAGTTGCGCGACGAGGGCACCACGGTGCTGCTCACCACGCACTACCTGGAGGAGGCCGAGGCGCTGGCCGACCGGCTGGCCATCATGCGCGAGGGGCGGATCGTCGTCTCGGGCACCACCGGCGAGGTGCTGGACGCGCAGCCGGCCCGCATCAGGTTCACGCTGCCGGAGGGGGTGGGGCCCGAGCGGCTGCCGCTGTCGGTGCCGGCCGCGGCGGACGGACGGCGGGTGGAGATCCGTACCCGCGCGCTCCAGCAGGCGCTGACCGAGGTGCTGGTGTGGGCGCGGGACGCCGGGGTCGAGCTGGCGGATCTGGACGCCCGCTCGGCGTCGCTGGAGGAAGTCTTTCTGGAGGTGGCGGGACAGTGAACGGCACGGCGACGAAGGACGGGCGGCACGGGAGCGTGCCGCACGGTACGGGCGAGCGGCACGCCGGGATGAGCCCGGGGTCGTGGCGGCTGCTGCTGGGGATGCCGAGCAAGGCGTCGGTGCGGCGGATGACGGCGCTGGCGCGGGCGGAGCTGACGCTGATCCTGCGCAACCGCACGGCCCTGTTCATGGCGCTGGCCATGCCGGTGGGCATGGTGCTGGTCTCCTATGTCTCCGCGGGGAACATGGACGCGGTGGAGACCTCGCTGAGCATCGGGGAGATGGTGCTCACCGGCGGGATCGGGTTCGTGCTGCTGCTGGTGGCGTACTTCAACCCGATCACCTCCTACGTGGCGCGGCGCGAGGAGCGGGTGCTCAAGCGGCTGCGCACCGGGGAGCTGACGGACGGCGAGATCCTGACCGGTACGGCGCTGCCGTCGGTGGTGCTGGCGCTGGGGCAGATCGCCGTGCTGGTGGTCTCCGGGGTGCTGCTGCTGGAGGTGGGGCTGCCCGAGCAGCCGGTGGTGCTGGTGCTCGGGGTGCTGCTGGGTGTGGTGATGATGGTGGGGCTGGCGGCGCTGACCGCGGCGTTCACCAAGACCGTGGAGAGCGCGCAGATCACGAGCCTGCCGTTCTTCATGCTCTCGGCGCTGGGCTCGGGGCTCTTCGTGCCGCTGGACGCGTTCCCGGACGGCATGGCGAACGTCTTCCGGGCGCTGCCGATGACCCCGGTGATCGAGCTGGTGCGCGGCGGCTGGCTCGGCGGGCTGTCCGGCGGCGAGCTGCGGCTGGCGCTGCTGCTGGCGCTGGCCTGGACCGTCGCCTCGGTGTTTGCTGTACGACGGTGGTTCCGCTGGGACGCGCGGCAGTGAGGGCCTGAGGGAGCCGGAGAGGGACCCCGGGACAGAAGGGTGTGAGGCGGGATGAGTACGGCGGCGGCGCCGGGCTGGGTGGACCGGGTCATCGGCAGCACCCAGCGGGCGCGGGTGTACCACTACACGAAGTACACGCTGTACTCGTTCGCGGGGCTTTCGGCGCTCGCCATCCCGGTGAACCTGCCCCAGTGGATCACCTACAACGGGCTCCCGGCGGGCGCCGCGATGGGGCTGCTGACCGTGCTGTTCGTGGCGGCCAACATCCAGCTCACCCGGCTGGGACTGCGCTGGTACCTGGACCAGGGCGGCGAGGACTCCCCGCCCTGGCCGGGGCGGCTGCTGGCCGCGCAGGGCGGGCTCGCGCTGCTGATCACGGCCTGGGTGATCGGCTCGGTGGCGTTCGGGACGGCGCCGGAGGCCTCGCTGGCGGTGCTGATCTCGCTGTACTCGTTCGGCGTCTGCGGCGCGTCCCTGCTGCTGTCGCTGCGGCAGCTGTGGGCGGGGCTCGGCGTGCTGCTGGCCGTGCTGGCGCTCGGCGGTCTGCTGGCCGGGCTGCCCGGCCGGATGACGCTGCTGATGACGGCGGTGACCGGGATCCTGGTGGTCCTGATGGCCTTCACCTGCCGGGTGACGGCCTGGACGCTGCGTGTGGTGAACAAGCTGGACGCCGCCCGGGAGACCGAGGCCCGGCTGGCGGTCGCGGAGGAGCGGCTGCGGTTCGGGCGGGACATGCACGACGTCCTGGGCCGGAATCTGTCGGTGATCGCGCTCAAGAGCGAGCTGGCCGCGCAGCTGGCGCGGCGTGGCTCACCGGCGGCGGTGGACCAGATGACCGAGGTGCAGCAGATCGCCCGCCAGTCGCAGCAGGAGATGCGGGAGGTGGTGCGCGGCTACCGGGAGGCGGATCTGCAGGCGGAGCTGGCCGGGGCGCGCGGGGTGCTGGAGGCGGCGGGGATCGCCTGCCGGATCGAGGACGGCGGCAGCACCGGACTGCCGGTGGGGGTGCAGTCGGCGCTGGGGTGGGTGGTGCGGGAGGGCACCACGAACGTGCTGCGGCACGCGGACGCGACGGCGTGCGTGATCCGGCTGCGCCCGCCGGGGCGGGGCGGGATCACGGCGGTGCTGGAGATGGAGAACGACGGGGTACGGGCCCGGGCGGCGGGCGCCGAGGACGGGGCACCGGCGGGCACCGGTCTGCTGGGGCTGCGGGACCGGCTCGCGGTGCTGGGCGGGGCGCTGGCGGCCGGGGCGTACGGGGACGGCCACGGCGGCGGGACGGGTGCGGGGGGCGAGGGGGTTTCGTTCCGGATCACCGCGACGGTGCCGGTGGTGGCGGCGCCGTCGCACACGGCGGAGAGGGTGAGTGCGTGATGTCCCGGCGGTGGTCCGGCCGGTGGGCCGGTCGGGCGGATACCCGGTGCGGTCCGGGCGGACGGCGGCGGGGCGGATCCGGCCGCGGGGACCGCGGGCGGGCGCCGCTGTCGCCCCCGGCGGCCGGTGCGCGGGCGGGCCCCGTGCCCCGGCTGTCGCTTAAACCCAAAAGCGAGCCCACGAGACAGTTGAACATGTGGGTAGCCGACATCTGCGTAAA
>NZ_JBHWJL010000243.1:0-8116 GCF_042731495.1 Streptomyces sp. NPDC059853 | reverse complement strand
GACGCCACCACCCCTGGCGGCACCGGGACCCACGGCCGCAGATGACGTCACAACCCAGGGACACGCCACACCCCTTCTGGCCGTGGGGGTCCGCGATCACGGACGCGGACACCAAGGGCCCCATGGCGGCAGCCTTCGATGATCCGGGCCCGTGGCGGATACGGCGACCGATCCGCGAGTACGGGCAGCCGACATAGGTTCGGACCCGCTGAAGGGTTCCTGAAGCCCACAACCCCGATCAGGGAGTCGTTGATGATGTCAGTTCCTCGTGACCATGGCGCTCGCGGCGCTTCGCGGCAGGCTCACGGCGTATGACCACTTCCGCGCGCGCCGCCGTTCTCGAAGCGCAGGATGGGCCTTTCGAATTTCGCGACATCGAGATCGAGGACCCGCGGCCCGACGAGGTACTCGTTCGCATGGTCGCGACCGGAATATGCGCGACCGACGCTCACGTGCGGGCGCAGCGAATGGCGACGCCGCTGCCGGTGGTGCTGGGGCACGAGGGAGGAGGAATCGTCGAACGCGTGGGGGCCGCTGTCACCACCGTCGAGCCCGGTGACCACGTCGTCCTCTCCTACCACTCGTGCGGCCACTGCAAGCCGTGCATGTCCTCTCACGCGGCCTACTGTGACCACGTCTGGGCGGCCAACTTCGCGGGAGCCCGCCTGGACGGCTCGAACGGTATCCACGTCGCCCACGGTGCTGAGCCGCACGGTCACTTCTTCGGCCAGTCCTCGTTCTCCACCCACGCCCTGACCCACCAACGGAACACGATCAAGGTCCCCCGCGATCTGCCGCTCGACGTCATGGCGCCGCTGGGGTGCGGGCTGCAGACGGGCGCGGGGGCCGTACTCAAGGCCCTCGCCGTGCCGGCGGGAGCGTCCTTCGCGGTCTTCGGCGTGGGAGCGGTGGGCCTGGCGGCGGTCATGGCGGCGCATGTTGCGGGTGCCACCACCATCGCCGCCGTCGATGTCGACGCCAGCCGCCTCGAGCTGGCCCGCGATCTCGGAGCGACGCACCTCGTCAACCCCGGGGAAGTCGAGGATCTGACCGGCGCGCTCCGGACCGTCGACGAACGCGGTCTGGAGTACGTCCTCGACACGAGCGGCCGCGCGGAGAACCTCGACGCCGGAGTCGGCGCCCTGGCACCGCTGGGCCGATTCGGCTTCGTGGCGTTCCACGAAGGAGCAGGCGCCATGCTCGACGCCGGCCGGCTCACGCTCGGCCAGTCGCTTCAGGGCATCATCCAGGGCGACGCCGTCTCGTCGCTCCTGATCAACGACCTTGCCCAGCTCTATCGAGCGGGCCGGTTCCCCATCGACCGACTGTTGTCCTTCTACGACTTCGCCGACATCAACACCGCGTTCGAGGATGCGGGCTCGGGCCGCGTCGCCAAGGCGATCCTTCGCTTCACGTCACCGGGATAGACCACCCGTCCGACAGCTTCCCAAGAACACAGAAAGGCGTCCCGCCGATGTGCCAGAGCAGTCAAATACCCATCAACGTCGAAGAAACCCCGAGCTTCTACGGGATCGACCACTACGGATTCCCCCGCGTGGGGGCGGACGACCCGTCGGACCCCGAGGGATATTACCCCCCATACTTCCAAAGCGAGCACTTCCAGAAGTACGGCTACCACGTGGAAGAACTGCGCGGCGGCTTCTACTGGGTCACCAGTGCCGGCTACGACGCCGCATTCGTGGTGACCGAGGAGGGCGTGGTCGCCATCGACGCACCCCCGACACTCGGTGAGAACATGCTGGCGGCGATCGAGGACGTCACCGACCAACCGGTGACCCACGTCATTTACAGCCACTGGCACGCCGATCACATCGGCGCGGCCTCCGTGTTCGGTCCCGACGTCGAAATCGTCGCCCACCGCATCACCAAGGAACTCCTGGAGCGCTTCCCCGACCCGAAGCGTCCCCTGCCGACGAGGACATTCGACGACGAACTCGTCCTCGAGGTGGGCGGCGTGAGCCTGCAGCTCTCCTACAAGGGAGAGAACCACTGCCCCGGCAACATCTTCATCTACGCACCCCAGCAGAAGGTGCTCACCGCCGTGGACATCGTCAGTCCGGGAAGCGTCACGTTCATGCACTGCGACGCCTCGCAGAACATCTCCGGCTGGTACGAGGCTCAGTCTCAGATCCTCGAATACGACTTCGACTACTTCGTCGGCGGGCACCACATGCACTACGGCACCTACGAGCAGGTAAAGCTGTGCGTGGAGTACTTCGCCGACGTGCTCGAGGGGGCGACCGCCGCGGTCGAGCGGTTCAGCCGCTCGGATGCGCTCGCCGACATCGTGACCGGCACCGGCTGGGACAGGATCTTCGTCGGCACCGAGAACTGGATCAGCTCCATGGCGAACTACACCACCCGCCACGTCCTCGAGAAGGAAACGAGCGACGGCCGGCTCTGGTGGGAACGGCTGGCAGGAGCCACCACCCAGACCAAGTACCACGCGTACACCGTGCTGGAATCGATCCGCCTCGAACGGCCACGACCCGACTACCGCCTGCGGGGCGAGAATCCTCCGGTCTTCCTGACCTGACACCGTTCTGAACGGTGCGAGCAAAAGACCCTTGTATACGAGAAGGATCATCATGAAAGCCGCCGTCATCACCTCGTTCGGCGAACCTTCCGTGTTGCGGGTTGCGGAGGCTCCGCGACCGGTGCCGGGTCCGGGTCAGGTACTGGTGCGGGTTCACGCCGCCGGGGTGAACCCGGCGGAGATCCTGGCACGCGCCGGAGCGTTCCGCCTGCGTGCTCCCGCCATCATCGGATTCGAGTTCGCCGGCGTCGTCGAGGCGGTCGGCCCGGGCGTCGTCGAGGGCGTGGTCGGCGACCGCGTCGCCGGGTGGCCGGACTCCGCCACCCAGGGCTCCTACGCCGAGTACACGGTCAGCAGCAACTTCGCGACGATCCCCGACGGCGTTTCCTTCGAGGAGGCCGCGGCTACCGTCATCGGCGCCGACAACGCGGCGAGGGCTCTCGCGCTTCTGAACATTCGCCCGGGTGAAACGCTCGTGGTCACCGGCGCGAGCGGTGCTCTGGGCGGCGCCGCCGTGCAGTTCGCGCGACAGCGGGGTGTGACGGTGATCGGCATCGCCGGGACTGCCAACGCCGACTTCGTCAGGAGTCTCGGAGCGACCCCTGTCGCCCACGGCCCGGGCCTGGTCGATCGCATCCGTGCCGCCGCTCCGGGCGGGGTCGACGCCGTGCTCGACACCGCCGGCAAGGGGCTTCTTCCCACCCTCGTCGATCTTCTCGGCGGCCCCGACCGGATCGTGACGCTCGCCGACCGCGATGCCGCACAACACGGCGTCGCATTCAGCCCCGGGAGCAGCGGGAACCGCGACCGCGGCCCTGTCCAGGAAGCCCTGAATCTGATCGCCGCCGGCGCATGGACCGCACGCATCGGCCGGAGCTTCCCACTCGAGGAGGCCGCGGACGCTCATCGCCTCGTCGCCACGGGCCACACCCACGGCAAAGTCATCCTCCTTCCCTGACTCGGCCGACCGGCCATTCCACCACGGCAACAATCAATTGGAGAATCCGAAATGCCTGCGGTCCTCGTCCATGGTGTACCTGATACCCACCGGCTTTGGGACACCGTCCGTTCCTATCTTCAACGCGAAGATATTGTGACGATCGACCTCCCCGGGTTTGGCGTACCCCTACCAGCGGGATTCACGTCGACGAAAGAAGAGTATCTCGATTGGCTTATTAAGAAGATCGAAGAAATCGGCGAACCCGTCGACCTGGTCGGTCATGATTGGGGGTCTCTGCTCACGGGCCGTCTCGCGTCTGTCCGACCAGATCTGGTGCGGACATGGACTGGCATCAGCGGACCAATCGACCCGGAGTATCCGTGGCACCATCTTGCCAAGATCTGGCAAACGCCGGGCGAGGGCGAGCAATGGATGGCGGACCTCGACCTCGAGACGTTCGCAGCAAGCCTCAACGAGGCGCAGATGCCGCGCGACGCGGCAAACGAATCGGTCCGGCATATCGATGCCACTATGAGGGCAAGCATTCTCGCCCTTTACCGTTCGGCGATCGAGGTCGGGGCGGAGTGGAAGCCAGGTTTGAGCAACGTGACCGCCCCAGCGCTGGTGATCTGGGGCCTGGACGATCCGTTTCTTCCTCACCGCTTCGCCGACGAGCTCGGTAATGCTACACGCGCACGTGCCGTCTTCAAGCTGCGCAGCTCGCACTGGCCGATGATAGAGCGTCCGGCCGATGTCGCGCGCGAACTCGAGGCCCACTGGGCTCGCGTGTAAAACCTGCGCTTGGGTCACTCGGGCTCAACCCTGCAGCCGCTACGCGAACGGCGATAATTGCTCGCTCGCCAGGGTGAGCCCGAGTACCCACGCATTTGTCCGGAAACGAATCATCGTGACGCAGCCCGAAGAGCGTTGCCGGGGCTGCACACGGCAGGAGCATCCTCATGACGAATTCAGCACATACCCGGATCGGCGTCGGCCTTATCGGGGCCAGTGCCGATCGGGGTTGGGGCGGAATTGCTCACGTCCCGGCGCTGCAGGCGCTCGACGCGTTCCAGATCCGCGCCGTCAGCACGACTCGTATGGAGAGCGCGAACGCGACCGCTCGTCGGGTGGGCGCCGATCTCGCCTTCGACACACATGAGGCTCTGGTCGTGCGACCGGAGGTCGACCTGGTGGTGGTTGCGGTCAAGGTGCCGGAGCACAAGCAGATTGTTTCCGACGCGCTGGCCGCGGGCAAGATGGTTTATTGCGAATGGCCGCTCGCAAGAAACCTATCGGAGGCCGAAGCGCTGGAGGGGTTTGCTCGCAAGCGGCGGCTGCGGACGGTTGTCGGGTTGCAGGGCGGCCTGCACCCGCCGGTCCTCTTCCTTCGCGACCTCATCGCGCAAGGCGTGATGGGCAAGCCGCTCAGCACGAGCATCCGAGCGCAGGTGACCGACGACATGTGGGTCGGCCGATATGACCCGCCGGTCGAGTACATGGCTCACGCAAAGCATGGCGCCACGCTTCTGAGCATCATGCTCGGCCACGGCCCCGAACCGCTTGCGCGCGTGCTCGGCACGTTCGAGAGTCTGTCCGCCGTCGTCGCCAATCAGCGCGGTGACGGCGTCCGCCTCTCCGATGGCGCGTCGCTGCCGAAGGACGCGCCGGATGAGATCGTCGTCGCCGGCGTTCTCGAAGGCGGGGTCGTCACTTCGCTGCACTACAGTGCCGGACAGTCTGCCGGCTCGGCGACGGTATGGGAGATCCAGGGCACCGAGGGCAGTGTGCGTGTGGAGTCTGCGTCGGGTTACATCCATTTCACCGATTTCACCACCACGCTGCGCCGCGGCAGCGAGCCTGTCCACGTGCTCCAGGTCCCCCCCGCTTACGCGGCTCCTGACCTGCAACTCGACGCACCCGCAGCGGGGGTCGCCCGCCTCTACGCCCAGTTCGCCGCCGACCTCCGCGAAGGAACCGCCCATGCGCCGGATTTCGCGGTCGCACTCGATCGCCACCGGGTACTCGAGGCGATCACACGGGCCGCTGAAACAGGTCATCGGCAGCATCTGTCCCGCCCCGACCGAAGGAACTCCCATCTTTGAACCCGGGAGAGGCACTGCCGCAGGACCCGAGGAGATGGCGATCCGCGAGCTCACCCTGACTTGATCACACAGAGCTGACTCGCACCGTGTCGAAGAACCCTGCCGACCAGCGGGACCCCGCCTCCCGCGCACCGCCGTCGGCGGAGGTGCCGAGCAGGCCGTTCGTCGCGGGGCTGCGTGACTCGCCGCGGGAGCCGGAGTCCTGCCACTGCGTCGATGTAATGGCGCGCGTGGGGCAGGGTTTCGGATGTGGGCGTACGGTGACCTCTCGTCACGCGTCGCACGGCGTTTCGCCGCGGGCGCGGGACAACGTCAGCGACGCTACGGATCAGGGCCGCTGAGCGCATCGGGCGGGCAACCCGTCGTCTTCCGCCGGAGGCGTCGTGTGCCCGCTCCGCCGCGGCCTCCCTGCGCTCACGGCGGCTCGGAACCGGCGTGGAGGTGGCTCAGCTCGCTTCGCGTGTTGATGCCGAGCTTGGCGAACACGTTCCCGAGGTGGTGACCCACGGTGCGGTGGCTGATCCGCAGCTGTACGCCGATCTCGCGATTCGTCAGCTGTTCGCCGGCCAGTTGGGCGACTCGCTGTTCCTGAGCGGTGAGCCGGCCCACCGCTGGAGTGTCCGAGCCCCCGCGGCGGCCCGGCGGCCCGGTGAGGTCCTGTTCGCGCTGCGCGCGTTGGCGCAGCGGCTCGGCCCCGAGCCGGTCGAACGCCTCCAAGGCGGCGCCGATCCGGACGCGCGCATCGGTCCGCCGGCGGCCCCGTCGCAACCACTCGCCGTAGGACAACTGAGCGCGCGCGTAGAGCAGCGGCTGGCAACGGGCACCCGGCACGTCGAGTGCGGCCCGGAAGGCACCCTCGGCCCGGGCGCCTCCGAGGAGCCCGCGCGTGACGTGCGCGGCGCAGCGGGCCCACGGCGCTTCCGTGCGCCGCGCCCAGGCTTCGAGCACCCGAATCCGTTCGTCCGCGAGGTCGCTTCTCCCGACGCGCACGGCCGCCTCGGCTGTGTCGAAAGCGGCCAGGAGCGCGATGGTCCGGTGCTCCGCGCCATGGCCCGGCTCGGTCAGGTGCACCAGGATGTCCAGTGCTTCCTCGGGACGCTCGTGAAACAACGAGGCCATACCGCGGTTCCAGTACGCGGCCGCGCTCAGCGCGCGGACACCCTGCGGGAGCGATGTCTCCAGAGTCCTGGCGGTGGCCTCCGCGACGGCGCGCTCGTCACCACGCGCGGCGGCGAGCCAGCCCAGGCTGGTGCGGCAGTGGGAGGCGATGTGGTCGGCACCCAGGTCCTGGGCCAGCCGCAGTCCTTCCGTGGCCGAGGACTCCGATTGCGGCCAGCGGCCGGCAGCGTTGTCGAGCATCGCGGTCTGGGCCAGGACGATGGCGAGTCGAGCGCGCTCGCTGCGCCGCCGCAGGTGCGGTAACCGGCGGCACAGCGCATCCACTGTCGGCTTTTCGATCCCCCAGGCCAGGGCGAGGGGTGTCGGTGGCAGCAACGGCAGGATGGTCGTACGGGCCCGCGCGGCGGCATCGCCGGCGTCGGGGGTGTCCGCCGGCGCCGCGTCGGCAGACGCGTCGTCGCTCCACCAGGCCGCCGTGCCGGGTAATCCGGTCCGGCCCTCGACGCCGTCTTCGAGCAGCAGCTCCAGCGCGCTGTCCCGCAGGTCGCCGCGTCCGACGGACCAGGCGGCGCGCATGGCCAGCGTGCCCAGTTCCAGCGCAGTTCCCGGTTCCGAGACGCGCTTCATGTCGGTGATCAGGAAGTGGTGCGCCATTTCGGGCATGCCTCGGGTGAACTCCATGATCCCCCGCAGGCCCCGGCTCCGCCGGGCGATGTGAGCACCGGGGGCCAGCCGTTCCGCCTCATCGAGCAGGCGCTCCGCCGTGGCTGCCCACCCGGCGTCCCAGGAAGCCCTGGCCGCCTCGGCAAGGCGTTGTGAAGCGTCGATCGGTGCGGCCGACAGTTCGGCGGCCCGCCACCACGCCCGTGCCGCCGTCTTCGTGGCCCCGCGGAGCCGGGAGCGGGCCGCGGTCCGTTCGAGGAGCCTCGCGACGTTCTCATCGCGGCCATGGGCCAAGGCGGCGAGATGCCATGCGCGGTCTTCCGCCTCGTCCGGCATCGTGGCGGCCAGGGCGCGGTGAGCCCGGCGCCTCGTCGCGGCACCGCAGCCCTCGTAGACGGCTCTGCTCACGACGGGGTGCCGAAAGCCGACGCGGTTGCCCGCCACGTGGAGCAGGCCCGTGTTGGTCACTTCTTCCCAGGCGGCGTCGCCGGCACCCCACGCACGGCCGGCACGCTGCACCGTGAGCCGGTCGCCGTGTTCCTCGGCCGCCGCGAGCACGGTCAGCAACTGCGCCGGAGGGCTCAGGGCCTCGATCCCGGCACGGAATGCCCGCTGCAGGCGAGGCCCGACGGGCGGTCGTCCTCGCTCCCGGCCGTGCTCGGCGTCGTCGATGGCGCCCCCGTGCGTGGCCACTTCGTGCAGCGACAAGGGGTTGCCCCCCGCCTACCGGACCAA
>NZ_JBHWJL010000242.1:0-8132 GCF_042731495.1 Streptomyces sp. NPDC059853 | reverse complement strand
CCATCTCGGTCCCGGGCGGTGGCAGGTGTGCTGGTGGCCCGCAGGCTGATCGGCGCCGGGATCGGCGACCGGCCCCGTGCCGTCGGCCGTGGCCCAGGAAGAGCCGTGGGTGAGTCCGGGTGGAGCCGGTCCGGGGAACGGATGAGATCCGGCGCGTCAGCCCGCAACGCGGCCGATGGTGGCGACGGTGGCGCCGAAGTGTTCTGCGAGCCGGGCGAAGTCCTTGCCGGAGATCTCCAGCGTGGCATTGTTGATCCCTGGCGAGATCAGGACCCTCTCCTGGCGGAGGACCGCCTCGTCCACCAGGGCCACGACGCCCTCGGCATAGCCGACGGGGGGCACGCCGCCCTTCTCCACTCCGAACTGGGCACCGAGTTCGGCCGCCGAGGCCATGCGTGGCCGGCGCAGGTGGTGTGCCGCGCGGACGGCTTCGAGGTCCAGGCGGCTGGAGCCGCAGACTGTGGCCACCACGCGTGCTCCGTCCTTGTCCCGCAGGGCCAGGCACTTGGTATTGCCTGCGAGATCCCCGGCCCCGAACCCGGCCGCCTGCTCCGTGGTCCAGGCCGCGTCGTGAAAGCGCACATGGAAGTCACAGGACAGTGTCACCAGAGCGTGCACCAGTCGGTTCAGGACAGGATTCATCGCTCCTCGACCCATCGCACGGATCACCTCACACGGGAGCAGGCTGTCACGCCCGGCCGGCACGGGCGCCGGCGCGCGCAGACCCATCCGACCACACGCCGAGCCCTGGTCGGAACCGGCCAACTGGGACGTCCTGCGCGCGACGGGTGGGGCCACGGCCTCGGTGACGGCCCTGGACAGACCCGTTCACCGGGCCGGGATCGCTGTCCGGTCCTGTGTTCTTCCCGGCGGTTCCCCCGGGTCCGGCTCCTGTCCGTCTAGCTGTCGCGGGGCGCGAGGTTGTTGACGGAGCGATCGTGACCTCGACCGGCGGCGGGCTGTCCGGTCCCCTTGACGTCGGGGCCCTCCTCGCGCGCGATGTGACGGGTGAGGAGGTGGAGTGCGTCCGCTGAGGATGAGTCGTTGGGGGTGTAGATCTCAAGGCGGTGGTCCGGGCTGTCGGGCTGGAGCCACACGTGATAGGCGATGTTCACGGTACCGACGGTGGGGTGCCGCAGATGCATGTCGCCGGTGGTGCAGTCGGCGACCTCTCCGGTCGCCCACATCCCGGCGAACCGGTCGCTGCGCATGGTGAGCTCGCCGATGAGGTTCGCCAGCCGCGCGTCGGTCGGGAACCGGCCGGCGGTGAGCCTCAGGTACGCGACGTGGACGCGTGCGAGCTCTTCCCAGTTGCGGTGCAGGACCCGGGTGAGGGGGTCGAGGAAGAACATCCGCGGGATGGAGGGACGACGAGCCGGGTCCGCGGGGGCGTCGAACTCGATGTGTTCGGCGAGCAGCGCGTGACCCGTGCGGCTCCAGGCGAGCACGTCCCCGCGCCGGCCGAGCACGATCGCGGGAGTGGCCTCGCCCAGCAGGTCGAGCAGCGCGAGCACACGGGGATGGGGGTGTTCGGCGGGCGGTTCGGCGAGACCGGGCCGGCCGGTCCGGCGGGCGAGGTTGTGCAGGTGGGCCGTCTCGACCTCGTCCAGGCCCAGCACCCGGGCCAGTGCGTCGAGAACCTGCGCCGAGGCTGTGCCCGCCTGTCCCTGCTCCAACCGCGTGTAATAGCCGGCGCTGACGCCTGCCAGGTGAGCCAGTTCTTCCCGGCGCAGCCCTGGGACGCGCCGGCTGTTGCCGTAGGTGCGCAGGCCGATCGCGTCCGGTGTGACCTGGTCGCGGCGGCTCCTCAAGAATGCTCCGAAGCTCTCCACACCGGCGAGCCTAGACATGGTCCGCGGTGGCGTGGGTGCACCTGCTGGGTATAGCCACGGCAGGTGTCTGGATGCGACGGCCGGGCGCCCGGAGCGTTGAGGGCATGACGCAACACTCCTCACCCGCGACCGGCGCCGGTGACCTCCGGGCCTGGCTCGGTCTGCTCGTCGTCCTCGGCCCCGTGCTGCTGGTCTCGATGGACGGATCCATCCTGTTCCTCGCGATGCCCCGGGTCAGTCAGGCGCTGAGCCCCAGCGCCGACCAGGCACTGTGGACCCTCGACATCTACGGCTTCGCCGTAGGATCACTGCTCATCGCGTTCGGGAACATCGGCGACCGCTACGGACGCCTCAGGCTCCTCATGATCGGCGCGAGCGTTTTCGGTCTCGGCTCCGCTGCCGCCGCCTTCGCCCCCACACCGGAACTGCTCATCGCCGCCCGCGCGGTCATGGGGATCGCCGGCGCGACCCTGCTTCCCTCCGCGCTGGCGGTACTGAGCGAACTGTTCACCGACCCCAAGCGACGCGCACAGGTCATCGGCGTCTTCGCCGCGGCCTTCGCCGCCGGTTTCGCGATCGGACCGGTCGTTGGCAGTGTGCTGCTGGAACGCTTCTGGTGGGGATCGGTGTTCTTGATCAACCTCCCCGTCATCGTCGGCTTCCTCTGCTTCGCACCGGTGCTGCTCGGCGAGGTCCGGGCGACCCGGACCGGGCGGATCGACACCGCCAGCGTCGTGACCTCCGCCGCCGGACTCCTGCTGTCGATCTACGGGGTCAAGCACGCGGCCACGCAAGGCCTGACCGTGACCGCCGTGGCCACCGTGCTCGCGGGCCTCGCCGTGCTGGCGTGGTTCGGCCGGCGGCAACGGCGGCTGGAGTTCCCGCTCATCGACTTCACACTCTTCCGCGACCGCATCTTCACCGTCGCCGTCATCACTGGTCTGCTGCCGCTCGCAGCGTGGTCGGCCGCCGCGTACCTGGCGGGGATCTACCTGCAGTCCGTCCTCGACGTCCCCGTCCTGCGGGCCGCGCTCTGGGCGCTGCCCGGAGCCGTCGTACTCACCAGCACCTGCATCGTGACCCCGCTGGTCGTCAACCGCGTCGGCAAGCGCGCCGCGCTGCTCGTGTGCCACTTCTCCATCGCCGCCGGTCTGCTCCTGCTGCTGCCCACCACCATCACCGGCGGAATCGGCTGGTACGTCGCATCCACCGCGGTCGCGGGTCTCGGCTACGGCATCTCCTTCGCTGTCGTCGCCGACACCGCCGTTGCCGCGGTCCCTCCCGAGCGCGCCGGCTCCGCGGGCGCGATCGCGGAGACCAGCAACGAGATCGGCAACGCCCTGGGCATCGCGTTGCTCGGTTCGCTGGCAGCCCTCCTGTTCCGCCTCCAAGGCCCGGACCTCGCCCCGACCCTCGACGAGACGCTCCAGCTGCCCGGACTGACGGCGGCGATCGTGACCGACGCCAAGTCGGCCTTCCTCACCGGACTGCACGTCGCCGCGGTGGCGGCCTGCGTCCTGCATCTCGTCCTCGGCCTCGTCGCGCTCCGCTGGCTGCGCCGACCGGCCGGAGCCACCGCGGCGGAGAAGGAGATGGCCGGGGCCCGGTGACCTGTCAGCCGAAGGCCGGCGACGTCGCGGAGACGCCGGGTCGCACGAGCGACCTCCGGCGCCGTACGCGAGCCCGGAGGAGAGCCGGGCCGGCTGCGGGCCAGCCGATCAGGAGGACGGGGCCGCGGCGTCGGAAGCCGCCGTGCCGTGCTTGCCCAGCGCCTCCGGGTGCTGTCCCTTCTCCGCTGTTCTCCGCGCGTCAGCGCGCCGGGCAGGTGTCCCGGGGAGCGACCGGTTCGGCGGCATGGGCGTACCGGCCGGTGACCGGGTTGCCCGGGGGCAGGTCGATGCCGAAGTGCTCGCGGTAGGCGGCCAGCACGGCCCTCTCGTCCGGCAGGGTCTCCTCCAGGCGGCCGTCGGGGCCGGTCCGGATCAGCCGGTCGCCGCGCAGGGTGACGCGCCCGTCCTCGGTGAGGCGTGAGCAGGTCGGGGAGGCGGTGAAGTCGGAGTCGGGCGAGGTGCGTTGCCACCAGCAGGCCATGGTGAAGTCGGCCAGGGCCCGGGGGCGCTGCTCCAGCCGGGAGTGCGGTTCGCCGTTCCGGTACAGGTCGAGGTCGCCCTCGGGGGTCTCCGTCAGCTGGAAGACGCCGCCGGGGTCGGGCTGTTCACCGCGCTCGGCCAGGCGCAGCGGGAAGTCGGCGAAGCGGCCGGCGCCGACGTCCACCAGCCAGGGCTCGTCGAGGTCCACGCGCAGGGCGAGGTGGTCGAGCGGCGGCCCGAAGCCGTGCTCGCCGTGGATGCGGGCAGCGAGCAGGGTGACCCGGTAGCCGAGGGCGGTGAGCAGGGCGGCGAAGGCGCCGTTCAGCTCGTAGCAGAAGCCGCCCCGGCGCCGGTCCACGACTTTGGCGACGAGGGCGGCGTAGTCGAGGACGATGTCCTCGCCGAGGTGGATGCTGAGGGTTTCGAACGGCACGGTGCGCTGGTGCCGCTGGTGCAGGAGGCGCAGGTACGGCAGGTCCGGCGGGCCGGCGTCGGGAGCGCCGATGCGCTCCAGGTAGGCGCGGACCCGCTCGGGGTCCGGGAGGTCGGGGTGCATGGCTCCGTTATGTCAGGCCGGGGCGCCGTGCGCATCGGGCCGGGGCCGTACGTCCGGGGCCGTAGGCGCCGGGGACGCGGCGCCTACGCCCCGGCGAGCCAGGTGTCGAGCCAGCTGAACGCCTCGTCCTGCATGTCCGGGGCGAAGACGTGGCCGTGGCCGGGCCGGACGGTGGTGGTGAGCCGATCGGCGGCGCCCTGCGACTCCCAGACGGCGCGCATCCTGGCGTGCGCGCGGGCCACCCCTTCGGCGGTGAACAGCTCGTCCTCGGCGCCTGCCTGGAACAGCATCGGGCGCGGGGCGGCGAGGGAGGCGATGTCCGGGATGTCGAGGTGGCGGTAGAGGCCGGGGTGCAGCATGTGGAAGGCGGACTGGCCGCGCAGGGTGTTGTTGCCGGGGACCATCATCTCCTTGAGCGTGGTCATCCAGCAGACGGCGACGGCGGCGCGGATGTCCGGTGACAGGGCGGCGAGTTGCCAGGCGCGGTAGGCGCCCATGGAGAAGCCGAGCGCGCCGGTGCGGGCGCTGTCGGTCTCCGGCAGGGAGGCGAGGAAGGCCGCCGCGCGGAGGTCCTCGTGGGCCATGAGGCCGGCGAGCGAGGAGCCGAGGTTGAAGAAGTTGGCGGCCAGGGCCTGCTGGTCCTCGTAGCGGAGCGGTCCGCGGTCCGACCAGCCCAGGGCGTCCACGGCGAGGACGGCGTAGCCCCGGGCGGCGAGCGCGTCGCCCACGAAGCGCCCGCCGAAGTACCGGGCGGCCCACTCCAGGGCCGGGGCGAGCCGGGGGTCGTCGTCGGCGGGCCGGATCAGTTTCTCCTTGCCGATGTCGAAGCGGGCGCCGTGGTCGTGGAGGAGGAGCACGGCGGGGAACGGCCCCGGTCCCGGCGGCAGGAGCAGCAGGCCGCGGGCGCGGCCGTAGCGGCTGAGGGTGAACTCCACGGTGCGGCGGCGCAGTCCGTCCGTGGTGGTCCGTTCGTCGAGGGTCACCGGCGCGAAGGGGGTCTCCTCGTGGGCGCGGGGCGGGAGCAGCGCGGCCTCGACCTCGGCGCGGGCGGTCGCCCGCCAGGTGGGGAAGTCGCGGATCGGGGAGGTGCCCCAGGCGAGCGGAAAGGTCAGCTCGTCCTTCATGCGCTGGTGGAAGGCGGGCAGGACGCCTTCGGTCAGGCCGCCGGATGTGCGGGGGTTCATGATCACCGGTCCTCGGGGACGCGTGGACGCCGCGGCCGGTTCCGGCGGGCGATCCCGCCACCGTAAGCGCTTTCCCCCCGGCGTCAAGGCCCCTCGGCGGGCCGGTGTTCCCGGCCCGCCGCACCGCCCCTCACGCCTGGTGGACGAGCTGGATGAGGTTGCCGCAGGTGTCGTCCAGGACGGCCGTGGTGACGGTGCCCATCTCCACCGGGTTCTGGGTGAAGCGCACCCCGAGCCCGCGCAGCCGCTCCCACTCGGCGCGCACGTCGTCGACCGCGAAGGCGGTGATCGGGATGCCGTCCCTGACCAGCGCGTCCCGGTACGGCTGGACGGCGGGGTGGCCGGCCGGCTCCAGCAGGAGTTCGGTGCCGTCGGGGTCCTCGGGGGAGACGACGGTGAGCCAGCGCGCGTCGCCCACCGGCACCTCGGTCTTCTTCACGAAGCCGAGCACATCGGTGTAGAAGCGCAGGGCCTTCTCCTGGTCGTCGACGAAAACGCTGGTGAGATGGATTCTCATGGGGTGTGCTCCGTGGGGTTCGGCCGCGTCCAGCGTTCGGTGAGATGCCGCAGCGGCGCGGGGTTCAGCTCGTGGAACTTGTAGCGCCCCTCCCGCCGGGTCTCGACCAGACCGGCGGCCTCCAGCACGGCGAGGTGCTGGGAGACCGCCTGGCGCGACATGCCGAGCCGGTGCTTCATGGCCAGCCGGGAGCAGATCTCGAAGAGCGTCTGCCCCGGCGACCCGGCGAGTTCGTCGAGGATCGTGCGGCGGGTGGGGTCGGCCAGTGCCTTGAATATGTCGTCGTCGGCCACCCCACGACTTTAGGCAAGCAGGCGCTTGCCCAACAAATCGGGTGCCCGCCCCCCACCGGCGCCCCGATACTGCCGCCATGGAGTCGAACCACCAGATCGAGCGCACCACCGGCCTGCTGCGCAGCACCCTCGGCCAGGACCTGCTGGGCAGTTGTCTGCACGGCTCCGCCGTCCTCGGGGGCCTGGGACCCGCCAGCGATCTGGACATCCTGGCCGTCACCCGGCGCGGCCTCACCGAGAGCGAACGGCGCGCGCTGCTGGCCGGGCTGCTGGAGATCTCCGGGCTCAGCCGGGCCGTCCGCCCCGTCGAGCTGACGGTGGTCGTCCAGGGCGAGGTGCGCCCCTGGCGGTTCCCGCCGACCGGGGACTTCCTGTACGGCGAGTGGCTGCGCGCGGCGTACCTGGCGGGCGAGGTGCCGCGCCCCGCCCCGATGCCGGACCTGGCCCTGGTGCTCACCATGGCCCTCGCCGGGAACCACCCGCTGACCGGGCCGCCGCCCGCCGACCTGCTCGACCCGGTGCCGCACGCCGATCTCGTCCGGGCGAGCCTGGCGGCCGTGCCCGAGCTGATCCGCGAACTGGCGGAGGACACCCGCAACGTCCTGCTCACCCTCGCCCGCATCTGGTCCACCCTGGCCACCGGTGTCATCCGGCCCAAGGACGAGGCCGCCGACTGGGCGCTGGCGCGCCTGGCCCCGGAACACCGCCCCGCCCTGGAGCATGCCAGGGACCTGTACCGCACCCGGCACTACGCGGACGAGACCTGGAGCCCGGAGCTGCGGGCCCGGGTGCGCCCGCTCGCGGCGGAGCTCCTCGCCCGGATCGACGCCCTGCGCCCCCGGGACTGAACCCGGCCCACCGCACGCCCGACGCTTCTGCATATGATGCGCAAGTGCGCGAATACAGCATCAGAACGGCGGCCGACGGAGACCTCGACGCGGCACGGGCCGTGATGCTCGACGCCGTCTACCACGACTTCGGTACCGGCTACGTGCCGCACTGGCACGCCGACATCATCGATCCGGCCGCGTACTACCTGCGGCCGCCCCGGCACACCCTGCTGGTCGCCGTGGACGGGACGGACGGCGCCGTCGTCGCCACCGCCGCCCTCGACGCGCGCGGCCCCGCCCATCCGCCCAACCCCCGCTGGCTCGCCGAGCGCTACCCCTCCGGCGAGACCGCGCAGCTGCGGCGGGTCTGTGTGCGCCCCGAGCACCGGCGGCGCGGCCTCGCTGCCCGGCTGGTGGCCGGGCTGCTGGACTTCGCGCGCGAGGACGGCGGATACCGGTCCGTCTATCTGCACACCCACCCCCACTCCCCCGGCGCCCTCGGCCTGTGGCAGTCCCTCGGCAAGATCGTGTGCGACGAGCGGGACGACCCGGGCGAGCCGGGCCGCGCCACCGCCGACGTCGTCCACTTCGAGATCCCCCTGCTGTGACCGGCGCGCTCCGCGCCCGCACGACGCCGACCCGGAAGACGCCACCACGCCCATGAGAATCCCGCGCCTGCGGCCGGCGGCCGCGCTGCTGCTCGTCCCGCTGCTCGCCGGCTGCTTCGTCGCGGCCCCCGGCGACCCGTACGGCGACGACGGCGGCGCGGGCTCCGGCGGCGGCGCCCGGCTGCGCGTCGCCCTCGCCTTCCCGCCCGCCGAGAACTACTC
>NZ_JBHWJL010000241.1:0-8134 GCF_042731495.1 Streptomyces sp. NPDC059853 | reverse complement strand
TGGTGACGCGCCCGAGACCAACCCCTGTCACGGTGTCCGTGTATTACCGGGTGGTACCCTGCGCAACCGGTTTAGGGGCCTCGCCCCCCTGCGGCGGGGGGGCTTTTTTCAACTGCGGGCCTTGGGGGCCGGCGGCCGGGGCCTGCGCCCCGGCCAGCTCGGTGTCCGTCACGTGCGCTCCTGTCGGCTCTGCCGGGGCAGGCGCCGCTGCACCTCGCGCCGGATCGTGTGGTGGGACGGGTGCCGCAGCGGGCTGCACAGCGGGCAGGCCCGCAGCTCCTCGGCCGTCCGGTGCCGGGTGTCGGAGTGGGTCATGACTCGCCCTCCGCCCCGGCGCCGCTGGCGATCTGCTCCACGCTGATCACGCCAGCGGCAGCGGCGATCCCAACGGCCTGTGTGATCGTGGACACCCCGAGGGCGGCGGCGATCCTCCCCCTGTAGACGGTGATCGTGGACACGCTGAGGTCCAGGCGCTCCGCCATGTCCGCCAGCCGCACACCCTGCGCATGCCACAGCAGCACCTGCCGCTGCACCGGCGTGAGCCGCCGCCACAGTGCGGCGCTCGCCTCGCAGCGCCGGGCCTCCGCACGCAGGCGTGCGATCTCAGCCAGCAGCTCGCGGATCGCCAGGCCGGTGAGGGGATGACGGCGCGACAGCTCCCGGATCTGCGCCATCCGCAGTGCGGACATCGGGCGGCGTACCTGCCGCGCGGGCCCGCTCATGCCGCCACCTGCCGCGCGACGCCGGTGTCCAGCTCGTCCGCGATCCGGCGCAGCTGGGCGATCACCTCGTCGTCGGTCCGCTCGGGCCGGTCGTGCCACTCGGCGATGCGCTCGATCGGGTCGCGGTAGACGATCGGCGAGTCGATCCGGGTGGACACCGCCTCGATGGCGGCCTCGCTGCCCTCGTCGTCGGTGCACGCGTCCCCGTGAGCGGCGACCCGGATGGCGCCGACCATGCAGACCGCGCCCGTCACCGCGCGCTCGAACACGCCTACGGTGCGGCCCCGTTCGCTGATCACGTGCACGGCGAGCCTCAGCGTCGCCGCGACTTCCTGGGTAGGCTGCACGCCTGCCCCTCCTGTTCTGGTTGCTCGGTAGGGGTTGCTGGGGGTCGTCCGCTGCTTGGCGGTGTCGGACGGCCCCTCGGTGTGTGCGGTCAGGCCGCGTCCAGTTCGGCGGAGTCCTCGGCGCTGGCCTCTTGAAGCTCGCGCCCCAGCTCGGCGGCGCGCGCGGCAAGGCGCTTCCGCTTCCGCTCGTCCTGCTCGCGCTGGAGGCGGCCCTTGACACGGCGCGCCTCGGCGGAGCGACGCGCCAGGTCCGCGTAGTAGGCGCTGCGGAGTGATTCGGCGGCCTGCTCGATCTGCTCCTCCGTGCCGTCCGGGTGCAGTTCCCGCGCCTCCCGACGCCAGCGTTCGGCAAGGGCGTTGCGAGCGGGAGTAGTGCGCGCCGTGCGATTGAGCGTGCGTGCCCAGCTCGTGTGCGAGGCCGCTTGCATCTTGAGTGACAGTTCGGATGCCATCTCGGTCGGTCCCTTCTGCTGATCATGAACGCGTTCGTGTTCAAATCGGGCAAACAAGCGCCCTTTGCTCACGGCGAGAGCGGCGGCAATCCGGTCCGCCTCGGCGTCACTGACTCGATAGGGGCCCCTCGTCAGCAGCTGACCAACGCGGCTCTTTCCCATGCCGACTTGGTCCGCCAGCTGGCGGATTGATAGGCCCCCGCGCGGTGCTCGCGCCATCAGGCGTCGCATCTCCGCCGGGTCGTACAGCTGGAGGTCGGTGGTGCACATTGCTCTCCCCGCAAACGCGCTGAACATGAACGCGTTCGTATTCATTGGAGCACAGCGCATAAGCGCTGTCCAGTTGGGGGAGCGCCCCAGGGGCGCCTGGGGCGCTCGATTGGGGGAACGCTGTGCCCCATTCGGCCCCCTCGCGCCCGGGAGACCGCTAGAGAGCACAGCGCATCTAGTGGACAATGAGGCGGATGAGCCGGGGGGCGGCTGGATCCGCCCGCCATCGGGTGCCGAGGTAGGGGTGTCGGGATGGAGCAGCGCGCCGCGTTGACGGAGTTGGTCCGGCAGCGCGTAGGAGAGCGCGGGCGGGACGGTCGGCTGACTCAGCGCGAGTTTCTCGCCGCCGCCGTGGATCCCGACACGGGGTATCAGCCCAGCCTCGGGCTAATCGGCAAGATCAGCCGCGGCGAGAGTATCCAGGTCAGGCCCGAGCTGATTTCTGCTCTCGCTGCCGGCCTCGGCCTGCCCCGGGCTGTGGTGGCCGCCGCCGCCCACCTGCAACTGCTGGGCTACGAGGCCGAGGAGCTGGGCGACGGCTCGCCGGCCGTGCTGCTGCGGCAGTTGGGGGATGGCACTGACGAGCGGGTGGCTCGGGAAACCGCTGAGCGATGGGGACGAGAGCGTTAATGCAGAACTAAACCAATGATGCTATAGGCGTCCTTGTCACGATTGATGTCTCAATCTCACTCGCTTGGGCGAGTGTGAGTCTCTAGATCACGTGATCGGCCTACGATCGCCGGACCTCGCGCAAGCACGGGCAGCGGGAGTCTGCCCGGGAAGGAGGTCAATCAGGTGACCGTCATCCAGGTAGAGCATGTGCCTCTGAAGTCCGCTGGCCTGCTCTACCGGGACCTCGGCCATCGAGTCCGAGTCGCATACGACACCGCCCACCTCACCGAGCCGCAAGCTCTAGCGCTGCTCTATGTGCAGCTGCCCCGCCTGGCCGCAGAGCAGACCACGGTGCACCACGCCGTGGGGGCGGCGCCCCGTAGCTGATGTGGGCGGCCGGACACCACCGGCCGCCCACGATCACAATCGGTCCATTGGGCTCATCCGCTCGTGCGCTTGCCGTGCGCGCTCCTCGCCCGCAGATCGCCCATACCGAGCGAGCATCTCCCGGCTCTTCCAGCCCATGATGCGCATCAGGTCGTCCTCGTTCCCGCCCCCGAGCTTCCATGCGTGCGCCAATGTGTGTCGGAACTGATGCGGCCGAATGTGGGGCAGGCCGGCCTTCTCGCAGCGCCGAGAGATCATCTTGGCAACCCCTGAGATCCCCAGACCTTCACTTCGCTTCAGGGCGACCCACAGCGGATCGTCGTCCATGAGCGGTCGGCGCAGGTGCTTCGCAAGCGCGCGGAGATACCGGTCGAGGGCAACGGCCGTGCTCTTCCCCAGCGGAAGAGGGCGCGCAACGCCTCCCTTGCCCCGGACGTGTAGCACGCGCATGTCCAGGTCTACGTCCTTGATCGTCGTGAACGTGACCTCGGACAGTCGGCCTCCCGTATCACCGAAGACGAAGATCAGCGCTGCGTCTCGCCGGCTGGCGATGTCCTTGCCTGAGCAGGCCCTGAGTAGCCGCTTCAGCGTGTCGGGCTGGATGACTGGTACCTCGGGCGTCTGCGGCTGCGGGGCCGTCATGCTGCGCATCGGAGAGCGGTCGATCTCCTCCTCGTCGACCAGCCAGCCGAAGAAGGTCTTCAGACTGCGGAACTGCTGGTTGGCCATCGGGACCTTGCCGCGGTCGATCCAGCGCGTGATGTAGGCGGCGATGTGATCCCGGTGGATGTCCTCGATCGAGGCCGGCAGCGGCGTGTCGTCCGCAGACTCCGGCGTATACCCGTCGGGGCCCCCTCGGAGGAATAGGGCCAGGCCCTCCCCAGCGCGCATGTAGACCTTGATCGTCTGCTGAGACAAGTCCTTGCTCGCGAGGTGCCGTCGCCAAGACCTCACGTAAGGGGTCAAGTCGCACACTTCCGCTGTCACTGTCCGCTACCTCTCGGTCGGCAATCTGTGCCCGACGAGGAAAGCCGATCGGAAAGGATCTTGCCGGTGCACTTGGCCGAAAAGCGCTGTGCTTCCGGCGAGGAAGCGTCAAGGGGTCCCGAGGGAGGCCAAAAGGCCAGGTCAGAGGGGGTGAGCGCCCCCGGCAGGACTCGAACCTGCGGCCAAGTGCTTAGAAGGCACCTGCTCTATCCGCTGAGCTACGGGGGCATGGACTCCGGCACGGCCCGGGACGGATGCCCTCGCTGACCTCGACGCACAGGATAGAGCGTCGCGAGGTTCGCCCCGGATGCTTCACGGCGACGCCGTCGTGTGGAGATCCAGTGAAGCAGCCCCGATAATCGCAGGCGAGTGCGATGCGCGCAGCGATTTCGCGGGCTCCCGCGAGGGGTGTTGCGCACTCGTTATGCCACAGAGCCGGGTTTGCCGCCCGGAATCGGGCGCGTTCGGGCGAATATGCTTTGGAAACCGCGTGAAATTGGGCATTCTTCGCATGTGGCGATCTTGGACGCACGGCCCGAACTGCTCGAAGCGCTGACCGTACTGCGGGAGCGCCTCGCTGCCGCGTGCTTCCCGCTGGAGCTGCCCGGCGCACCCCGCGCCCGGCGCACCCGGGCGGAGCTGCTGGCCCAGCTCGACGGCTATCTGCTGCCCCGGCTGCGCCGCCCCGACGCCCCGCTGCTCGCCGTCATCGGCGGCTCCACCGGCGCCGGGAAATCCACCCTGGTGAACTCGCTCATCGGCCGCCCGGTCACCGAGGCCGGCGTCCTGCGCCCCACCACCCGCACCCCCGTACTCGTCTGCCACCCCGACGACCGGCACTGGTTCGCCGGTGACCGCGTCCTGCCCCAGCTCGACCGGGAACGCGGCGAACTCACCACCGAGACCACCCGCACCCTGCCCCCCGGCATCGCCCTCCTCGACGCCCCCGACATCGACTCGCTCGTCGCCGGCCAGCGCGACCTCGCCGCCGACCTGCTGTGCGCCGCCGACATCTGGATCCTGGTCACCACCGCCTCCCGCTACGCCGACGCCCTGCCCTGGCACCTGCTGCGCAGCGCCCAGGAGTACGACGTCACCCTGGCCACCGTCCTCGACCGCGTCCCGCACCAGATCGCCGCCGAGGTCTCCCGCCACTACGCCGCCCTGCTGGAGCGGGCCGGACTGGACGACATCCCCCGCTTCACCGTCCCCGAACTGCCGGAATCCGCCGGTGGCGGCAACGGCCTGCTGCCCCGTACCGCCGTGGCCGCCCTGCGCGAATGGCTCGCCCACCAGGCCCAGAGCCCCGCCGCCCGCGCCCAGGCCGCCGCCCGCACCGCCACCGGCGCGCTCGCCGCGCTCAAGGGCTCGGTCGGCGCGCTGGCCGCCGCGTCCGCCGCCCAGTACGCCACCGCCGTCCGGCTCGACCAGCAGCTCCAGAGCGCCTACAAGGAATCCGTCACCCGGGTCCGCCAGTGCCTCACCACCGGCGGCGTCCTCACCGGCGCCGCCCGCGCCCACTGGGCCGCCTTCCCCGAGGACACCAGCAGCTCCGAACTCCTCGACGCCCTCACCGACGCCCTCACCGCCCTGCTCACCGAGGCCGTCGCCGCCGCCGACGAACACACCACCGCCGCCTGGCGCCGTGAACCCGGCGCCCCGCCCGGCGGCTGCGACACCCCGGAAGAGGTCCGCGAACGGGTCGGCATCCGCGTCCGCCGCCTGCGCCGCTGCCTGGAGGAACTCGCCGACGAGGCGCGCGCCGCCTCCGGCGGCCACAGCGGCCCCGTCATCGGCGAACGCGGCGGCCCCGCCCGGGTCAGAACCGGCGACGACGGCGAACTCGCCGCCCTGCTCGCCGCCGGACTCCTCGGCGGCAAGGAAGCCCAGATCGCCCAGCACACCCTCGCCGGTGTCCTCGGCACCCTCGCCGCCAACCGCATGCGCGACAACGGCCGCCGCATCCTCGGCGACTGCGTCGACCAGGTCCTCGGCGAGGAACGCGACCGGCGTGGCGCGCCCCTGCACCACCTCGGCATCACCGCCCGGCCGCAGGTCGAGCTGATCGCCGCCCTCTCCACCCTCCAGGCGGAACGGCTGCGCACCGCGGCCTGAGTCCGCCCGCCCCCACCCGATCCACGACAAGGAGACCGCCGGTGCCGCAGAGAACCATGACGGCGGAAGCCCAGGGCAACGGCTGGGACGACGGCCTCATCGCCCGCCGCGCGCTCATCGACGACGCGCCCCCCGGGCGCAGCACCGAACTCGCCACCGCCGTCCCCGCCCCCGCGCACGGCGCCGAAGCCCCCGAGGACCGGGCGCTGCAGACCCGGCTCGGCGCGCTGCGCGAGCTGATCGGCCTCTCCCGCGCCCGACTCGACGCCGGAGTGCTCGCCGAGGCCGGCAAGGTTCTCGACGAGGCCGCCGCCCGCGACCGGCTGCCCAAGACGTACACCACTGTCGCCATCGCCGGGGCCACCGGCAGCGGCAAGTCCACCCTCTTCAACGCCATGGCCGGGGCCAACCTGTCCGAGACCGGCGTTCGCCGCCCCACCACCGCCAACGCCGTCGCGTGCAGCTGGCCGGCCGGCAAGGGACGCGGCGGGGACGGGCTGCTGGAACGCCTGGCCATCCCGGTCCGCGCCCGGCGCCGCGCCCACGTCCCCGACCCGGCGCTGCGCGGCCTGATCCTGCTGGACCTGCCCGACCACGACTCCATCGCCCCCGACCACCGCGAACAGGTGGACCGGCTGCTCGGCCTGGTGGACGCGGTGATCTGGGTGGTCGACCCCGAGAAGTACGCCGACGCCGTCTTCCACGAGCGCTATCTGCGGGCCTTCGCCGGGCACGCCGAGGTCAGCATCGTGGTGCTCAACCAGGCGGACCGGCTGCCCGGCGACGCGGTGGACGCCGTCCTGGACGATCTGCGCCGGCTGCTGGACGAGCGCGGCATCGCGCTCAGCGAGCACGGCGAACCGGGCGCGTCCGTCCTGGCCGTCTCCGCGCTCACCGGGCAGGGCGTGCCCGAACTGCGGCAGCTCGTCGGCGAACTGGTCGGCGGGCGGAGCGCGGCCGCCAAGCGCATCGCGGCGGACGTCGACGGCGTCGCCCGGCGGCTGCGCCCGCTGTACGTGGGGGAGGAGGCCGAGTCCCCGGCCGGGCTGACCCAGCGGATCCGGGAGGACTTCGAGGAGCGGCTGGCGCTCGCCGTCGGCGCCCAGGCCGCCGGGCAGGCCGCCGAACGCGGCTGGCTGCGGCGCGCCGACCGGGCGTGCGGCACCCCGTGGGCGCAGCTGGCCCGCCGGATGGCGTTCCGGCAGGCGCAGCGGCGCGGCGAGCCGCCCGCGCTGCTGGCCCGGCGGCTGGCCGGCGACCCGCCGCCCGCCGTCTCCCGTCCGGCGCTGGAACAAGCGGTACGGGAGCTGGCCGAGGACGCCTCGCACGGGCTGCCGCTGCCGTGGTCCACCGCCGTCCACGACGCCGCCTGGCGCGGCGCGCAAGGGCTGCCGCGCGCGCTGGAGACGGCGCTGGCCCGCCCGCCGGCCCGGGAGGACGGCGACATGTCGACATCGCGGCAGAAGAAGAAGGGGACAGCGGAGAGCAAGGAGCGGACGGAGGAGAAGGCGAGGCCGCAGAAGCCGGGGCCGCCGGCCGCCGCCGGGCACGGCAGGCGCTGGTTCGCCCGGCACCGGCAGCCGGAGCTGACCGTCCTGAAACCCCCGCCCGGCACCCTCCCCGCGCCCCCCGTACCCGCCGGACCCGCCCACCCGGCCCTCCAGCTGCCCCGGCCCGGCTGGTGGTCGGTGGCCGCGTTCGGCCAGGCGATGCTGCTGGCCGCCCAGCTGCTGGGGGTGAGCTGGCTGCTCGCCGCGCTGATCGGCTTCCCCGTCGCCGGCCGCTGGCTGCCCTTCGCGCTGCTGCTCGGCGGCTCGGTCGGCGGCCCGCTGCTGGCCTGGACCTGCCGGCTGGCCGCCCGCGGCCCGGCGCACAGCTGGGGCCGCAAAGAGGAGTGGCGGCTGCGCAGACTGGCCGCCGAGGCCGGCCAGAGCCACGTCCTGGAACCAGTGGCGGCGGAACTGCTGCGCTACCGGGAGGTCCGCGAACAGTACGCGATCGCCGCCTCCCCGACCGGCTCGGCGGACGACCCGATCCCCCCGGCCGTGCTGTCCGAGAGCTGAGGGCGCGGGTGCCGCACCGGTCCGCGGGTCGACGGCGGCCGAGCACGGGGCCCGTGCGGCGGGCACGGTCCGGATCAACCCGCAGCAGGTCAGCGGCCGGGTGGTGCTGACCGGCAGCCCGCGCGAGGTCTGACGGCCGCACACCGGCCACCCGGGGGCGGCGGGCACCCCCCGTGCCC